>NZ_JBHVYI010000097.1:0-30221 GCF_042880975.1 Streptomyces sp. NPDC058289 | reverse complement strand
GGCCCCAGGGGGTCCGGGGCGCAGCCCCAGGGGGTCCGGGGCGCAGCCCCAGGGGGTCCGGGGCGCAGCCCCAGGGGGTCCGGGGCGCAGCCCCGGGGAACGGTGGAAGGGCGGGTAGGGGACGGCCCCGCAGGGCCCGCCTCCCCGGCCGGGGCTACGGCCGCGGAGGCTCCGTACCGGACGGGTCCGCAGACGGGGAGACGGCAGGGGCCTGGTAATAACCGGACGGCCACACCCCGAGCTCCGGCGCCGGATCCCGCGTACCCCACAGCGCAGTCAGCGCCAGGTGAACGACGACCGCGGCCATCGGCCACCCGAGCAGCGCCCCGTGCGCGAGCAGTTCCAGCGGGGCGTCGAAGGGGACGCCCTTCCCCGCCTTCCGGGCGACCGCCACCAAGTCCGAGGACGGGCCCAGCCACAGGCCCACCCGCCACCCGACCAGCGCGGCGAAGACCGATCCGACCGCGAGCCCGACCACCTGCGCCGCACCGCCGCCGCGGCGCCACAGGAAGACCGCCAGCGCGCTCAGCACGCCGAATCCGACGGACAGCAGGAGGAAGGTCCCGTCCGCCCCGATGCGCGCCTCGCTCTCGGTGTCCCGCAGGAACACGGCCTCGCCGTTGGAGACGTACTGCACGCGCGGCGCGAGCCAGACCCACAGCAGCCCGAGGAGCACGCCGGCCACGCCGATCACGAGGGCGATGGCGGCCCCGTCGCGGATGTCGGACGGGGAGAACGCCGGCTCGGACGCGGGCGCGGCCGGAGCCGAAGGCGACTCCGACGGCGGCTGGTCGGACTTGTCATAGGGGGTCACGGCTTCGGTCACCCCCACATCGTGCCAGGAAGTGTTTGATTTAACGATCGGCCCCGGCGGGCGTCAGCGGACCGCTGCCCGCCGGTAGGCCCAGGTCGCGACGGCGAGGGACAGCACCCCCACCCCCGCGCACACGCCGAGGTCGAGGAGGACCGCCGCCCAGTCGGGATGCGGCTCGAAGGTCCGGGCGAACGCCTCCACGCCGTACGTGGACGGCAGCAGGTCCCGCGCCCAGACGATGACGTCCGGCATCCGCTCGGGCGGCAGTACGCCCAGCAGCAGGGCCGCGGACATGCCGAGCTGTCCGGCGAGGGTGGCCAGCTCCTGACGCGGGGCGAGCAGGCCCAGCGCCGCGCCGAGTCCGGCGAGGGCGGCGCCGGCCAGCGGCACCACGGCGGCCAGGATCCACAGTCCGCCCATCGGCAGCCCGAACAGCACGCTGCCGAAGACCGCCGTCACCAGGGTGCCGGGCAGCGTGAAGGAGGCGTACGCGGCGGCCGCGCCCAGCACCACCGACGCGGGCGGCACCGGCAGGGTGGCGTAGTGGTCGAGCCCGCCGCTGGCCCGGAGCTGGCCGAAGTACTGCGCGAGCAGGTTCAACGCGACGAAGGCGACGACCAACACGGAGGAACCGGCGACGACGGCCCGCGCCTCGGAGCCCCCGTCGACCACGCCCCGCATCAGGATCATGATCCCGACGGACTGGAAGGTGGCCACGAACAGCAGGGGGATCCGCGAGACCCGCGCGCGGGACAGCTGGGCCCGGTAGACGGCGGCCAGCGCGGGGAAGAACCGGGCGCGCGGAGCCAGTACGCCCACAGTCTCGAGTGCGGGCGTGGCGGCGGCCGTGGCCGTGGTGGCGGCGGTGGCGCTCACGCCTTCACCAGTCCCTTCGAGGTGCGTCCGCCCAGGGCGAGGTACACGTCCTCCAGGCTCGGCGTGGCCAGCGTGAAATCGTCGAGGGCGGCGAAGGCCGGGCCGCCGGTCACGGCGGCCACCGCCGCCCGCGCCTCGTCGGGTCCGAGCCGCAGCACCCAGCGCCGCCCGGATTCGGTGGCCGCCGCGGCGAGCGCGGCGACCTCCGGGAGCTCCAGCGGCGGCGCGGTGCGCCAGACCAGTTCGAGGCGGACCTCGCCGGACACCCGGGCCTTGAGTCCGGCCGGGGTGTCGCAGGCGATGACCCGGCCCTGGTCGATGACGGCGACCCGGTCGAGGACGGTCTCGGCCTCGATGACGTTGTGGGTGACCAGCAGCACGGTGGCCCCGGTCTGGGCGCGGCGACGGTCGACGGCGGCCCAGACGGCCCGCCGGGCCACCGGGTCCATGCCGGTCGTGGGCTCGTCGAGCACCAGGACGGGCCGCTCCCCCACCAGTGCGGCGGCGAAGCAGGCGAGGCGCCGCTGCCCGCCGGACAGCTTCTTCAGGGGGCGTCCGGCGATCACGGTCAGGCCGAGCTCCTCCAGTACGGAGTCCCGGGCGGCCCGTGCCTCGCGCAGGCCCAGGCCCCGCAGCCGGCCGGTCGTCTCGGCGGCCAGCGAGACCGTGAGCTCGTCGAGGGCGGTGGATTCCTGCCCCAGGTAGGAGAGCAGTCGGGCCGACCGGTCGGGGTGGCGTACGAGGTCGTGGCCGAGCAGGGTCACCGAGCCGGAGTCGGGCCGCAGCAGGCCGGTGAGCTGGCGGACCAGGGTCGATTTGCCGGCGCCGTTGGGGCCGAGCAGCCCGAAGATCTCGCCGCGCCGCACGTCCAGGGAGATCCCGTCGGTGGCACGGGTCTCGGGCAGGGCCGGGGCCCCGCGCCGTCCTCGTACCGCGGGATACGTCTTGACCAGGTCACGTACCGCGCAGACCACGTCGGGGGCCGGTCCCGCGGCCCCTGCCGTGCCCGTATCCGCCTGTGCTGTCCCCGTACTCACGAGGGAGCAGCCTACGGGGTTGCGGCCCCTACTCGGCTGCCGGGGCCGCCTGGGCCACCGTGACGGGGGCCGCAACAGGGGCCCCGGGAGCACCCGGGACGGCGGCCGGACCGGCCGGGGATCCGGCACCGGCCACGTGTTCGGCGGCCGCCCGTACGTCGATCTCGCGCCAGAAGCCGGCCCGGATGGCGTACCGGTCGTGCTCGTCGATCTGGTCGTCCTTGTGGGCGAGGAGTCCGAAGCGGGCGGCGTAGCGCAGCAGCTCTCCGTCGATCCGGTGCGGGATCCGCGGGTACATGGTGGCGAGCTTCTGCAGGTGCACGGTCTCCGGGAGCCGTTCCATCCAGCGCCGGGCGAACACCTGTCCCACCTCGAAGGGGTCGCCGCCGACCGTGGTGATGTCCTCCTCGCGGTCCGCCCAGCGCTGCTCGGCGGAGGTGAGCTGGGCCAGGGTGGGCAGCGAGGCGGTCTCGGCGGGCTCGCCGAGCGGCCCGGCGCGGTCGACCCACCCCTTGTCGGAGGACCACCGCAGGGCGCTGCCCGCCGGGGCCGCGCCGAGGGCCTGGGCGGGCCCGGGGGCGGGTGCGGGGGTGGGGGCTCCGGGGGCGCGCAGGGCGCCCGCGAGGTCCTTGGGGGTCGGGACGGTCTTGCCGTTGGCGGTGGCGGCCGCGCCGGTGGCGGGTACGCCGCCCTCCTCGGGCTCCACGGGGGCCGCGGGCCGGGTTCCGGTGCCGCGGGCCGCCTCGGCGAGGGCGGCCTCGGGAAGCGGCGCGGAGAGGATGGCGGCGATCTCGGGGCGCGGGGCCGGCGCCGGGGCGCAGAGTCCGGTGAGGTCGCGGGCGCGGACGGCGCGGGTGATCCAGGTGCGGTCCAGGACGCGGCGTTCGTCGGCTTCGGCGACGAGGTCCTCGGACTGGTTGTAGTCCCCGTCGGCGGCCTGGACGGCCCACAGGTGGACGGCGACCCCGTGTTCCTTGGCGGACATCAGGCCGGGCAGCAGGTCGCCGTCGCCGGTGACGAGCACGACGTCCGAGCAGGCCCGGTTGCGGGCGAGCTCGGTGAGCTCGGCGTGCATGGCCGCGTCGACGCCCTTCTGGGCCCAGCGGCCGTCGCTGCGGGTCAGGGCGCCGAGGCGGACGGTGACCCGGGGCATGACGCGCAGCCGCCGGTGTTCGGGCTGGGGCACCCGGTCGGGTGCGCCGTCGAACCAGTAGATCCGCAGGAGGGGCTGCTCGGTGTCGGCCTCTGCGCGCTCGCGCAGGCCCTGGATGAGCGCCGCATGGTCGACGGTGATCCGGGAGCGGGACGGCTCTCCTGCGAGGAGGCTCGCGGCGGCGCCCAGCAGATAGCCGGCGTCCACCAGGACGACGCAGCGGTCCACGCGTACCACCCTCTTCCCTGGGGGTCCTCTGTGTCTTTCGCGGTTTCCCCGAGTCTGCCCGACGGCAACGGCCTTGACGGCCGGAACTCGATCATCGGCGTGGCGTATCTCTCAGAGTCCCCCGGCAGGAACCCCGACTACGCGCGGTAATGATCCAAAATGCGCCGTTTACGGCCCTGTGTGAGTGTGAAGGCGGCCCTGGCCCCTAAACCCCCCACGGAGGCATCCCATGGCCAAGAACAAGAACCGCCAGCAGCCCGCCAAGTCACAGGACCGCGCGGCTTCGCAGGATCCGGCGAAGACCTCGATGGAATCGTCGCCCGCGCCCTCGACCTCGGCGGCACCGAGCCCGCTGCAGATGGCCGGCAAGAAGAGGGAAAAGAAGTTCGGCCACAACTGACGCCTCCCCTGCATGCCGGAAGGCCCGCCCCTGTCGACGGGGGCGGGCCTTCCGGCGTACGGGGGAAAGGTGCCTAGCCGGCCAGGCAGGACGGGCCGAGGAGCACCTTGAGGTCGCCGAAGAGCGCCGGGTCGGGCTTGACCCGGTGCTTGTCGAGCCGGAGCACGGTGGTGGTGCGCGGCCCCTGGAGCTTGATCCGCACCTCGCTGTTGCCCTGGTGGTGGCGCAGGATCTCGCCGAGCCGGGTCACCATCGGCGGGGTGACCTTGACGGTCGGGATGGTGAGGACGACGGGGGCGTTGGTGCCGGCGTTGGACAGGTCGGGGACCATCATCTCCATCGCGACCAGCCGGGGGACGTCCTCGCGCTTGTCCAGGCGGCCCTTGACGAAGACGACGGTGTCCTCGACCAGCTGGGTGGAGACGAGCTGGTAGGTCGCGGGGAAGAACATGCATTCGATGGAGCCGGCCAGGTCCTCGACGGTGGCGATGGCCCAGGCGTTGCCCTGCTTGGTCATCTTGCGCTGGAGGCCCGAGATGATGCCGCCGATGGTGACGACCGCGCCGTCGCCGTGCTCGCCGCCGGTGAGCTGGGAGATGCCGGCGTCGGTCTTGTCGGAGAGCACGTGCTCCAGGCCGAAGAGCGGGTGGTCGGAGACGTAGAGGCCGAGCATCTCGCGCTCCTGGGCGAGCAGGTAGGCCTTCTCCCACTCGACGTCGGAGAACTCCACGTCGAGGCCGAAGCCCGGCTCGTCGCCCGCGTCCGCGTCACCCATTCCGCCGAAGAGGTCGAACTGCCCCTCGGCCTCCTTGCGCTTGACGGCGACCACGTTGTCGATCATCGGCTCGTGGTGGGCGACCAGGCCCTTGCGGGTGTGGCCCATCTCGTCGAAGGCGCCGGCCTTGATCAGGGACTCGACCGTGCGCTTGTTGCAGACGACGGCTTCGACCTTGTCCAGGAAGTCGGGGAAGGTGGAGTACTTCCCCTTGGCCTTCCTGCTCTTGATGATCGACTCGACGACGTTCTGGCCGACGTTGCGCACGGCGGTGAGGCCGAAGAGGATCACGTCGTCGCCCTGGGCGGCGAAGTTCGCCTCCGACTCGTTCACGTTCGGCGGGAGCACCTTGATGCCCATCCGGCGGCACTCGTTCAGGTAGATCGCGGACTTGTCCTTGTCGTCCTTGACCGAGGTGAGCAGGCCCGCCATGTACTCGGCCGGGAAATTGGCCTTGAGGTAGGCGGTCCAGTAGGAGACCAGGCCGTACGCGGCCGAGTGGGCCTTGTTGAAGGCGTAGCCGGCGAAGGGGACCAGGACGTCCCACAGGGCCTTGATCGCCTGGTCGCTGAAGCCCTTCTCCTTGGCTCCCGCCTCGAAGATGACGAAGTTCTTCGCCAGTTCCTCGGGCTTCTTCTTGCCCATCACGCGGCGCAGGATGTCGGCCTCGCCGAGCGAGTACCCGGCGATGATCTGGGCGGCCTTCTGGACCTGCTCCTGGTACACGATCAGGCCGTAGGTGACGCCGAGGATCTCCCTGAGCGGCTCCTCCAGCTCCGGGTGGATCGGAGTGATCTCCTGCTGCTTGTTCTTGCGCAGGGCGTAGTTCGTGTGCGAGTTCATGCCCATCGGGCCCGGCCGGTACAGGGCCGAGACGGCGGAGATGTCCTCGAAGTTGTCGGGCTTCATCAGGCGCAGCAGGGAGCGCATGGGCCCGCCGTCGAACTGGAACACGCCGAGGGTGTCGCCGCGGCCGAGCAGTTCGAAGGTCTTGGCGTCGTCGAGCGGCAGGCCGAGGAGATCGAGGTCGATCCCCTTGTTGGCCTTCACCATCTTGACGGCGTCGTCCATGATCGTGAGGTTGCGCAGGCCCAGGAAGTCCATCTTGATCAGGCCGAGCGACTCGCACTGGGGGTAGTCCCACTGCGTGATGGTCACGCCGTCCGTGTGCCGGACCCAGACCGGTGCGTGGTCGACGATCGGCTCGCTGGACATGATCACGCCGGCGGCGTGCACGCCCATCTGCCGGACCAGGCCCTCGACGCCGCGGGCGGTGTCGATGACCTTCTTCACGTCCGGCTCGTTCTCGTACATCGCCCGGATCTCGCCCGCCTCGCCGTAGCGCGGGTGCGAGGGGTCGGTGATGCCGTTGAGGTCGATGCCCTTGCCGAGGACGTCGGCGGGCATCGCCTTGGTCAGCCGGTCGCCCATGGCGTACGGATAGCCGAGGACCCGGGCCGAGTCCTTGATGGCGTTCTTCGCCTTGATCTTTCCGTACGTACCGATCATGGCGACCTTGTCGTCGCCGTACTTGTCGGTCACGTACCGGATCACTTCGACGCGCCTGCGCTCGTCGAAGTCGATGTCGACATCGGGCATGGAGACGCGCTCGGGGTTCAGGAACCGCTCGAAGATCAGGCCGTGGGTGATCGGGTCGAGGTCGGTGATGCCCATGGCGTAGGCGACGATCGAGCCGGCGGCGGAGCCTCGGCCGGGACCCACCGCGATGCCCTGGTTCTTGGCCCACATGATGAAGTCGGCGACGACGAGGAAGTAGCCCGGGAACCCCATCTGGATGATGACGTCCAGCTCGTACTCGGCCTGCTTCTGCCGGTCCTCGGGGACCCCTCCCGGGTAGCGGCGGGCCATGCCGCGCCGCACTTCCTCCTTGAACCAGGTGATCTCGGTGTAGCCCTCTTCCGGGATCTCGAACTTCGGCATGAGGTTCTTGGCCTCGAACATGCCGGTGGTGTCGATCTGCTCGGCCACCAGGAGGGTGTTGCGGCACCCCTCCTGCCAGGCGTCCGAGGAGTCGACGGCGTACATCTCGTCCGTGGACTTCAAGTAGTAGCCGGTGCCGTCGAAGCGGAAGCGGTCCGGGTCGGAGAGGTTCTTGCCGGTCTGGATGCACAGCAGGGCGTCGTGCGCGGCCGACTCGTGCGCGTACGTGTAGTGCGAGTCGTTGGTGACCAGCGGCGGGATGCCGAGCTTCTTCCCGACCTCCAGCAGCCCGTCGCGGACCCGGCGCTCGATCTCGATGCCGTGGTCCATCAGCTCCAGGAAGTAGCGGTCCTTGCCGAAGATGTCCTGGTACTCGGAGGCGGCCTTGAGGGCCTCGTCGAACTGGCCGAGGCGCAGCCTGGTCTGGAGCTCGCCGGAGGGGCAGCCGGTGGAGGCGATCAGCCCTTCCGACCACTGGGAGATGGTCTCCTTGTCCATGCGCGGCCACTTGGTCAGCCAGCCCTCGGCGTACGCGTCGGAGGACAGCCGGAAGAGGTTGTGCAGCCCGGTGGAGTTCGCCGCCCAGATCGTCTTGTGGGTGTAACCGCCGGAACCGGACACGTCGTCGCGCTTCTGGTGCGGCTGGCCCCACTGGATGCGCCGCTTGTTACGCCGGGACTCCGGGGCGACGTACGCCTCGATGCCGATGATCGGCGTCACCCCGGCCTTCTTCGCCGTGTGGAAGAAGTCATACGCGCCGTGCAGGTTGCCGTGATCGGACATGGCGATGTGCGTCATGCCCATCTCGTTGCACGCGTTGAACATGTCCTTCAGCCGCGCGGCACCGTCCAGCAGGGAGTACTGGGTGTGGACGTGCAGGTGCGTGAACGGCGGCTTGGTCACGGTGGGGGCCTCCGGGCGGGGAGAGAGGGGCGGCAGCTATGAATCCTACGTGGCCCCAGTGACAGAACTCGGGCACTGGCGGGTACGGTCATGCGTTGCACGACGAACGGCAGTGTCCGGCCGTTCATGATCAAAAGCGTGATCCACCCCGCTCCACCTGGAGGCACCCGCCATGGCGGTTCCCGAAACGACCGACGAGCAGCGCGCCGAGCAGATACTCGACGTGTTCGACATCGCCTTCGGGGAGCTGATCACCGCCGACCCCACGGCCTTCCGGGTCAAGTTCCGCAAGATGGCGGCCTCGGCCTTCGCCTTCTACCGGGGCACCGCCTGCCTCTTCTACGCCGACCTGGAGCGCGAGCGGCACGGCGGCCCGTACCTGGACGAGCGCACCGGCCGGGTGTGGATCCACGGCGATCTGCACGCCGAGAACTTCGGCACCTACATGAACGCCCAGGGCCGGCTGGTCTTCAACGTCAACGACTTCGACGAGGCCTACGTCGGCCCCTTCACCTGGGACCTGAAGCGGTTCTCCGCCTCCGTCGCCCTGCTCGGCTACACCAAGGCGCTCAGCGACGACCAGATCAGCGAGCTGGTACGGATCTACGCGGCCGCCTACCGGGAGCGCATCCACGCGCTGGCCACCGGAGCCAAGAACGACGAGGTGCCCGCCTTCACCCTGGACACCGCCGACGGCCCGCTGCTGGAGGCCCTGCGCGCCGCCCGCCGCCGCACCCGTTTCTCGCTCCTCGACTCGATGACCGAGATCCGCGAGTTCGAGCGCCGCTTCTCCCCCGGCCCCGGGACCATCGAGCTGGACGCGGCCACCCGGTACAAGGTGCTCGCCGCCTTCGACGGGTACCTGGAGACCCTTCCCGACGAGTCCCTCGTCCGCCCGGACTCCTACCGGGTCAAGGACGTGGTGGGCCGCCGGGGCGTCGGGATCGGCTCGGCGGGCCTTCCCTCGTACAACATCCTGCTGGAGGGGCACAGCGACGCCCTGGAGAACGACGTCGTGATCTACCTCAAGCAGGCGCAGACCCCGGCCGTGTCCCGGCACGTCACCGACCGGTCGGTGCGCGAGTACTTCCTGCACGAGGGGCACCGCACCGTGATCTCCCAGCGGGCCCTGCAGGCGCACGCCGACCCGTGGCTCGGCTGGACCGAGCTGGACGGGGCCGGACAACTCGTCGCGGAGGTCTCCCCGTACGCGGTGGACCTGGACTGGTCGGACCTGGACGACCCGGAGGAGATCGCGGCCGTGGTCGCCGACCTGGGCCGGGCCACGGCGACCATGCACGGCGCCGCTGACGCGCAGGAGAGCGGCCAGACGCTGGTCCCGTTCTCCACCGAGCGGGCCATCGACGCGGCCATCGCCGCCGACGAGGAGGGCTTCGCGGACCTGCTGGTGGACTTCGCGCACGCCTACGGCGCCCGGGCCCGCGCCGACCACCAGATCTTCGTGGACCTGTTCCGCAACGGCCGGATCCTGCCCTAGACCGGGACCTAGGGCCCGTCCTCACAGGGACGCATGGCACACTCGCGACGATGGACATATCCGGGGTGGGTCTCCGAGGGCTGCGAGCCGCGCTGTTCAGCGCGGTCGTCGTGCTGCTCTCGACCGGCTCGCACGTCCTGCTGTCCCGGGTTCCACTGCCTCCCGCCCTGGTGGGAGGGGCCTTCGCCGCCGTGTTCGCGATCGCCTTCGCCCTGGCCGGACGGGAGCGTGGCCTCGGTCACATCGCCGGGCTGCTCGTCCCCCTGGAACTGGCCGCCGACACCGTACTGACCTCCGGCCAGCACCTCTGCTACGGCCCCGCGGGCGGCCCCGTCTCGGGTCCGCTGCGTGCCATGGGGCTCGCCGACTTCTGCGGCGGCAGCCCCGTGGGCGGGGCACTGGCCGAGGTGGGCGGGCCCGCCGACCCGGCCGCGCTGCTGGCCGCACCCGGACCGTGGGCTCCCTGGCTGCTGCTGGGCGCGCACGTGTCGGTCGGACTGCTCGCCTCCCTGTGGCTGCACCGCGGGGAGCGGGCGCTCGGCCGGCTGCTGGGCGCGGCGTCCGCGTTCGCCTTCCGGCCGCTGCGGATGGCCTCGGCCCGCACGGCGCGGGCCCTCGCTCCGGTATGCCGCTCGCCGCTCGCGGCGCTGCGGAGCACGGTGGCCCGTACCCGCTTCCCCGTGCACTCCGTGGGACGGCGGGGACCTCCTCGCGTACGCGGCGCGTTCGCTCGCGCCTGACGTACGAGGACAGTCCCCCCTTCCAGCCGGCTCCGCCGCGGAGCCACACCCCACGGAGAGAACGATGAGCGCACGCAACAGCCAGGCGAACAAGGCGGCGGCCCGCGAGAAGCTGCGCATCGAGCGCGAGAAGCAGGCCAAGAAGGCCAAGGTCCGCCGGCAGGTGTTCGTGGCGGGCGGCGTCGTGGCCGCCCTCGCCCTGGCCGGGGGCGTCGGCTACGCCGTCGTCCAGTCCAACCAGCCGAGCGCCTGGGAGAAGGCCGCCGACGCGCCCCTGGTCGCACCGAAGAACACCTCGGGCGAGAACGGCACGACGGTGGTCATCGGAAAGGCCGACGCCAAGAAGACCCTGGAACTGTACGAGGACGCGCGCTGCCCGGTCTGCGCGAGCTTCGAGCAGGCGGTCGGCCCGCAGCTCAAGACGGACCTCGACGCCGGCAAGTACAAGATCCAGTACATCGGCGCCACCTTCCTGGACAACGGCTTCCCCGGCAGCGGCTCCAAGAACGCCCTGAGCGCGCTGGGCGCGGCCCTCAACGTCAGCCCCGAGGCGTTCCTGGAGTACAAGACGGCCCTCTACTCCGCGGCGAACCACCCGGAGGAGAAGGACGACAAGTTCGCCAAGGACGACTACCTCCTGACGGTCGCGGACCAGGTCCCGACGCTCAAGGGCAACGCCGAGTTCAAGAAGGCGGTCGAGGACGGCACCTACGACCGGTGGGCGCTGGAGATGTCCAAGACCTTCGACAAGAGCGGCGAGAAGGGCACGCCGACCCTGAAGATGGACGGCAAGAAGATCGAGCCGCTGCCGCAGACGCCCGAGGCCTTCACCGCGGCGATCGACAAGGCCATCGCCGGCTGATCGTTCCCGCTTCGAGCACAGGCCGAACGGCCGGCTGAACCACAGACTGAACCACCGACTGAACCACCGACGGACGGGCGAACTCCCAGAGTTCGCCCGTCCGTTGCTTTCACGGGGCTGGTCCGGAGCCAATACCCGTCGGTAATATGATCATCCGTGACCAGTCAACTCTCCCCCTCCGCCCCGGAATCGGCGACCGTGCCGACCCCCCGCCGCCGTACGGTCGTCCTGGCCGCGGCGGCCACGGCGGCCCTCGTCCCGATCGCCGCGCTGGGCGCCGAAGCCGCCCACGCCGCCACCGGCACCACCGAAGACGCACCCTCCTTCCTGCACGGCGTCGCCTCGGGCGACCCGCTCCCCGACGGGGTCCTGCTGTGGACCCGCGTCACCCCGACCGCCGGGGCCGTACCGGGCTCCGGCGCGGGCCCCGCCGTCGCGGTGGGCTGGGAGGTCGCCGAGGACAAGGCCTTCTCCCGGATCGTCGCGAGCGGCACCGTCACCGCGAGCGCCGCCTCCGACCACACCGTCAAGGCCGATGTACGGGGCCTGCGGCCGCAGACGGCCTACTGGTACCGGTTCACCGCCGGCGCCACCGCCTCCCCGGCCGGGCGCACCCGTACCGCTCCGGCCGCCGCCACCGCGCCCGCCGGGGTCCGTTTCGGCGTGGTCTCCTGCGCCAACTGGGAGTCCGGCTACTTCTCCGCGTACCGCCACCTGGCCGCGCGGGCCGATCTGGACGCCGTACTGCACCTGGGCGACTACATCTACGAGTACAAGAGCGGCGGCTACCCCGAGGCGAAGTACGTCGTACGGCAGCACGCGCCGCTGCACGAGATCCTCACCCTGGCCGACTACCGCACCCGGCACGGGAAGTACAAGACCGACCCCGACCTGCAGGCCCTGCACCAGGCCCACCCGGTCATCGCGATCTGGGACGACCACGAGATCGCCAACGACACCTGGTCCGGCGGCGCCGAGAACCACGATCCCGCCACCGAGGGCTCCTTCGCGGCCCGCGCGGCCGCCGCCCGGCAGGCGTACTTCGAGTGGATGCCGGTGCGCACCTCCACCGAGGGCACCGTCTACCGCCGGCTGCGCTTCGGCACCCTCGCCGACCTGCACCTGCTGGACCTGCGCACCTTCCGCTCGCAGCAGGCGGGCATCGGCAGCGGCGCGGTGGACGACCCGGAGCGCAGCATCACCGGGCGCGCCCAGCTGGACTGGCTGAAGGCCGGACTGGCCGGCTCCCAGGCCACCTGGAAGCTGGTGGGCACCTCGGTGATGATCTCGCCGGTGGCCTTCGGCTCGCTGCCGGCGCACCTGCTGGGGCCCCTCACCGAGCTGCTCGGCCTGCCCGCGGGCGGCCTCGCGGTCAACGTGGACCAGTGGGACGGGTACACGGACGACCGCCGGGAGCTGCTGGGACACCTGACGGACCGTTCCGTCCGCAACACCGTCTTCCTGACCGGTGACATCCACATGGCCTGGGCGAACGACGTGCCGGTGACGGCGGCCACCTACCCGTGGTCGCGGTCGGCGGGCGTGGAGTTCGTGGTGACGTCGGTGACCTCCGACAACATCGACGACCTGCTGCACGTACCGGCCGACACGGCCTCGCTGGTCGCCGAGACGGCCATCAAGGCCGCCAACCGGCACGTGAAATGGCTGGACATGGACGCCCACGGCTACGGCGTGCTGGACGTGACGGCCGAGCGTTCCCAAATGGACTACTACGTGGTCTCGGACAAACGGCGCCAAGACGCCACGGCCGCCTGGGCACGCTCGTACCGCACGCTGAACGGCACCCAGAAGGTCGAGCGGGCGGACCAGCCGGTGCGCTGACATTCAGCCGGATTTCCCGTCCGGAGGGGCACTTGGCGTAGACCAAGTGCCCCTTTGACATCAGAAGCAACAAATCTTTTACGTAGAGCACTTGACCTGTTTATGACATGCGCACGTAAGATTCCCGCCAGCTGAGGAGATCCCTCCCGCTCAACCCCCCACTCGCGAGGAGCACACGTGCGCGCTCTTGCCCGCATATCCCCCCTTCTTCGCCGCCGCCTGATGGGTGCCGCCGTACTCACCGGCACCCTGGCCTTCACCCCGCTCGCCGCCCCCACCACGGTCGCAGCCGCCAAGACCGGCGCCGAGGTGTGCGCCGAGGACGCGGCGGGCGCGGCGGCCAACGCCCGTGTGGCGCGCCCGAAGGACCAGCACGCGGCCGAGCCGAACGAGGTCACCGAGGCGCAGTCCAAGGCCATGGACTCCGACCTCAAGGCGAAGCTCGACAAGATCTCGAAGGAGCCGCGCAGCCTGCGCGTCGCCGAGGCAGTCACGAGCATCCCCGTGTACTTCCACGTCATCCACTCCGGCACCACCGGAAAGCTGACGTCCACCGACATCAGCAAGCAGCTGGCGGTCCTCAACGCGGCCTACGCCGGCCAGGGCACCGGAAACGTCGACAGCAGCTACCAGTTCACCCTGGCGGGCACCGACTACACGGACAACGCGAGCTGGTACAACCTGGCTTCCGGCTCCACCGCCGAGAAGACCATGAAGAACACCCTGCGCAAGGGTGGTGCGAACGCCCTCAACTTCTACACCGCCAACCTCTCCGGCGGGCTGCTGGGCTGGGCCACCTTCCCCAGCTCCTACGCCTCCCAGCCGAAGATGGACGGCGTGGTCGTCCTGGACACCTCGCTGCCGGGCGGCTCCGCCGCCAACTACAACGAGGGCGACACCGCGACCCACGAGGTCGGCCACTGGATGGGCCTCTACCACACCTTCCAGGGCGGCTGTAACGGCTCGGGCGACTCCGTTTCGGACACCCCGGCCGAGAAGAGCGCGGCCTTCGAGTGCCCGACCGGCCGTGACACCTGCGCCAGCAAGGCGGGCGTCGACCCGATCCACAACTTCATGGACTACACGTACGACTCCTGCATGTACCAGTTCACCGCGGGCCAGGTGACCCGCATGAAGAGCATGTGGACGGCGTACCGCGCCTGACGCGTGCCGACGTCCTGACGCACACATGACGATGGGGCCCCTCACGAGGGGCCCCATCCGTGCATCCGACTGCGGCCCCCTACAGGGAGTCGAGGAAGGCGAGGGCCACCGCCCAGGCCTTCTCCGCGGCCTCGGCGTCGTAGTCGTCCAGCCCCGGGTCGGTGAACAGGTGCCCGGCCCCCGGATAGCCGTGGACCTCCACGTCCGCCCCGGCCTTGCGCATCCGCAGGTACCAGGCCGTCAGCCAGTCGTGCGGCTCGAAGGGGTCCGGATCGGCGATGTGCAGCTGGACCGGCAGCTCGTCGACGTAGACGCCCTCCTCCAGGTCGGCCGTCCCGTGCAGGAGCAGCAGCCCGCGCGCCTTCTCGTCGGCGAGCGCCAGGTGCTGGGCGATCGAGCCGCCGAAGGAGAAGCCGGCGTAGACCAGGCCCTCGTCGGAGTAGGGGGCCGAGGCCAGTACCGCCCGCTTGAGCAGCTCGTCCCGGCCGATCTCCTCCTGGTGGGCCATGCCCTCCTCGACGGTCTCGAAGGTGCGTCCCTCGAAGAGGTCCGGAACCTGGACCTGGTGCCCGGCCGCGCGCAGCCGGTCGGCCGCCTCCCGCACGGCGGGCCGCAGCCCGTAGGTCGAATGGAAAAGCATGATGTTCATGCCCCCATCGTGCCAGTTTCGACGGACCCCCTCCGGTTACGTTGGCCCGCATGGACACGGACTCCTTCCTGCGCCCGATCGCGGCCGTCGCCGGCACCCTGGCCGTCACCCTGCTCGCGGGCTGGCTGCTGGACCTGCTGCTGCGCCGCGCCGACGCCCGGCACAGCGAGACCCCGCTGTGGGGGCTGCTGCGCCGCTGCCGCCCGCCGTTCCTGGTGGTCCTAGCCGCCTCCCTGCTGCAGGCCGTGCGCCGGCGCGCGGACGGCCCCGGGCACGTGCTGACCCTCATCCTGATCGCCGCGGCCGCGTGGCTGCTGATCCGCATCACGACGGCGATCGTGGACTCCACGTACGCCCGCTACGCGGCCGACGCCTCCGACCAGGCCAAGGTCCGCCGGGTCCGCACCCAGGTCACGCTGATCCAGCGGGTGGTCACGGCGGTGGTGATCGTGGTGGCCCTCGGCGCGATGCTCCTGACGTTCCCCGAGATGCGGACGGTCGGCACCTCGATGCTGGCCTCGGCCGGCGTGCTCGGCATCGTGGCGGGCATCGCGGCACAGGCCGCCCTGGGCAACCTCTTCGCCGGACTCCAGATCGCCTTCGGCGACACCGTCCGGATCGGCGACACGGTGGTGGTGGACAAGGAGTGGGGCACGGTGGAGGAGATCACCCTCACCTTCCTCACCGTCCGCACCTGGGACGAGCGCCGGATCACGATGCCGGTCTCGTACTTCACGAGCAAGCCCTACGAGAACTGGTCGCGCGGTGGCGCGCAGATGACGGGCACCGTGTTCTGGCACCTGGACCACAGCGCCCCGGTGGACCTGATGCGCGAACAGCTCCAGCGGATCCTGAAGGACATCCCGGAATGGGACGGCCGCACCGGCTCCCTGGCCGTCACGGACACCACCCCGCACACCATCCTGGTCCGCGCGGTGGTCACGGCGAAGGACGGCGACGCCGTCTGGACCGTCCGCTGCGCGGTCCGCGAACGCCTGATCACCTGGCTGAGGACCCACCACCCGTACGCCCTCCCCCACATCGCCACGACGGAGGCGATCCTCCCTCCTGCCCAGTAACCTGCGGCGCATCAGCCAAATCCAGCCTCGCCGGCGTTTGAGGCGCGGGGTCTGGGGCGGAGCCCCAGGGTCTTTTCAGCCCGTCCGGCGCTTCAGGACCGGGTCAGGGCCGGCCCTGGGAACGGTGGAAGGGCGGGTCGGGGACGGCCCCCGCAGGGCCGGTGTCAGCCCGGGGCTGCGAAGGTCAGCCGGAACAGCGCGCCGCCGCCCGGGGCGGCTTCCGCCACCAGCTCCGCCTCGTGCGCCCGCGCGATCTGCCGGGCCATCGCCAGCCCCAGCCCCGACCCCGGCAGGGCCCGCGCCGCCCCCGCCCGGTAGAACCGGTCGAAGACGTACGGCAGATCCCCCTCCGCGATCCCCGGCCCGTGATCCCGTACGGTCACCTCCGCGCACCCGCCCCGCACCACCAGGCCGACCTCCACCTCGGCCCCGGGCGGGCTGAACTTCGCCGCGTTGTCCAGCAGGTTCCCCAGCAGCCGGCTGAGCCGCGCCGGCACCCCCGCCACCACCACGGCCTCCTCGCGCGAGTCCCCCCGCACACGGAACGCCACCCCCGGCCAGTGCGCCCGCGCGGCCCCGACGCAGTACTCCACCAGCGGAGCCAGCCGCACCTGTTCCACCAGCAGCTGCGGTTCCTCGTCGCGGGCCAGCTCGATCAGGTCGTTGACCAGCCCCGTCACCTCCCGCAGCTGCCGCCCGAGCGCCAGCGAGGCCCGTTCCCGCTGCTCCGCCGTCAGCCGGTCCCCCCGCGCGAGCAGCTCCGCGTTCGTCCGCAGCGCCGTCAGCGGGGTGCGCAGCTCGTGCGAGGCGTCCGCGACGAGCCTGCGCTGCGCGGTGACGGACTGCTCCAGCTCCCCCAGCATGGTGTTGAAGCTCCCGGCCAGCCGGGTGACCTCGTCCTCGCGGCCGCGCCCCGGAGGCGGCAGTTCGATCCGGTGCCTCGGGTCCCTGGTGGCGGCGATCCGCTCGGCGGTGGCGGTGAGCCGGGTCACCGGTGCCAAACCCGTCCGCGCGACCCAGTGGCCGAGCACCGCTGCAAGCAGCACTCCCGCCGCCGCCGTCAACGCCAGCCACCACGAGGCCTGCTCGATGCCGTCCTCCACCGTGTCGGCCCGCAGCGCCACCTGGAGCGCCCGCCCCTTGCCGTAGTCGGTGGTCAGCATCCGCGCCGGATGCCCGGCGTGCACGATGGCCGTGTAGTACGGGGCCCGCGTGCCCGCGGCCACGGCCCGCGCGGCCGGGGTCACCGGCAGCAGGTACGGCGTCTTGGGGTCGCGCCCCGGATCCGCCGGCACCACCTCGGCGCAGGCGGGCGCCGCCCGGAACCGGCACTCTCCGGCCAGGGTCCCGGGCCCGGAGTCCGGGTTGCGCTGGGCGGCGAGGCGGGCGGACTGGGTCAGGCTCAGGTCGAGCTGCCGGTACAGCGCCCCGCGCACCACGATGAAGGCTGCTGCGCACACCCCGAGCGCCACGACGGCCACCGCCGCGGTGACGGACAGCGCCAGCCGGGTCCGCAGCGGCCGCCTGCTCCGCCACCGCGCCCCGCGCCCGCGGCCCCGCCCGCTCACGCGGCGTCCAGCCGGTAGCCGACCCCGTGCACGGTGTGCACGAGCCGGGGCTCGCCGCCTGCCTCCAGCTTGCGGCGCAGGTAGCCGACGTAGACGGCGAGGGAGTTCGAGTCCGGGCCGAAGTCCCGCCCCCACACCAGTTCCAGGACGAGCTCGCGCGGCAGCACCTGTCCGGGGTGGCGCAGCAGCAGTTCGAGCAGCGCCGACTCGGTGCGGCTGAACTCCAGCGGCCGCTCCCCGCGCCGCCCGGTGCGGGTGGCGGGGTCGAGCACGAGGTCCCCGTACCCGAGCAGCGCCCGTCCCCCGGCCGGATCGTCGGGGGCGGCCCGCCGCAGGAGGGCCCGTACCCGGGCCACGAGCTCGTCGAGCGCGAACGGTTTGACCAGGTAGTCGTCGGCGCCCGCCTCCAGCCCGTCGACGCGGTCGCTCACCGCGTCCAGGGCGGTGAGGACGAGGACGGGCGTACGGTCGCCCACCGCGCGCAGTTGCCGGCACACGGCGAGCCCGTCCAGCACCGGCATCATCACGTCGAGCACCACCGCGTCCGGCTGCCAGAGCGCCACTTCGGACAACGCGGCCAGCCCGTCGGCCGCACCGCGCACCTCGTACCCCTCGACGGCGAGCCCGTCCTCGACGGCGGCCCGCACCTCGGGCTCGTCGTCCACCACCAGAATCCGCTGCATGCGGCAAAGCCTCCCAAATGCTTCGGGAGAACCTCTTAGAACCTTCTTAGGGCGCACCGGAAGTCTGCGTCCATGACCTTCCCACCCTCACCCTCACCTTCACACCGGCCGCTTTCCGTCGTGATCGGCGCGGGCGGCACCGGTGGCCACATCTATCCCGGCCTCGCCCTGGCGGAGGCGTTGCGCGCCGCCGTCCCGGACGCCGTGGTCTCGTTCATCGGCACCGAACGCGGTCTGGAGACCGAGCTGATCCCGGCCGCCGGCTACCGCCTGCACACCGTGGACATGATCCCCTTCGACCCGGCGCTGGGCGCCAAGCGCTACCTCCTCCCCGCGGCGCTGCTGCGCTCCGCCGGGCAGGCGCGGGCCGTGATCCGGGCGCAGGGCGCGCACGTGGCGGTCGGCATGGGCGGCTATCCGAGCGCGCCCGCCGTGCTCGGGGCCCGGCTGGCCGGACTGCCGGCGGTCATCCACGAATCCAACGCGGTACCGGGCCGGGCCAACCAGTTCGCGGCCCGCCTCACCCCGCACATGGCGGTGGCCTTCGACCGCAGCCGGGAGCACCTGACGGGCGGGGCGCGGGCACTGACCACCGGGATGCCGATCTCCGCCGCACTGTCGGGCCTCGCCGAACTGCCGGGTCCCGAGCGGGCGGTCCTGCGCGCGCGGGCCCGGCGGGAGCTCGGGGTGCCCGACGGGCGACGGCTGGTGGTGTTCAACGGCGGCAGCCTGGGCGCCGTACGCCTGACCACGGCCGCGGCCGGGCTGGCGGCCGCCTGGCAGGCGCGGGAGGACGTACAGCTGCTGATCAAGACGGGGCCCGCGGCGCTCGCGGACACGGAGGCCGGGCTGTCCGCCTCGGGCGGGCGGCGGATCGCACGGGCCGTGCCGTACCTGGACCGGATGGACCTGGTCTACGCGGCCGCCGACCTGGTGGTGTGCCGGGCGGGCTCGGCGACGGTGGCGGAGCTCGCCGCGACCGGGGTCCCCGCGGTGCTGGTCCCCTACCCGCACGCCCCGGGCGACCACCAGACCCACAACGCCCGGGTGCTGTCCGACGCGGGCGCCGGCCTGCTGCTGGCGGACGCCGAGGCCACGGCCGGCCGCCTCGCGGAACTGCTCGCCCCGCTGCTGGCCGACCCGGCGCGGCTGGCGGCGATGGCCGGCGCGGCCGACCCGGGCCCGCACGCACGGGCCGCCGAGCTGCTGGCCTCGCAGGTCCTGCGGGTCGCCGGCTTCCCCTCCTTCTCCCCCACTCCCCTGGAGCTCGTATGACCTCGCACGCCCCCACGCCCACGCCCACCCCCACGCTCAACCTCACCCCGGCACGCACCCCGGCCGACTGGAGCGGCCGTACGGTCCTGGTCACGGGCGCCGAGGGGTTCATCGGCTCCACGCTCGTCGACCTGCTGGTCGCGCGGGGCGCGAAGGTGCGCGCCTTCGTGCACTACAAGCCGTACGCCGACAAGGGCCACCTGGCCCGGTACCTGGCCGACCCGGGCGGCCCGGTGGAGATGTGGGCCGGGGACGTCCGCGACGCGGGCCGGGTCAGCGACGCGGTGGCCGGCTGCGACACGGTCTTCCACCTGGCGGCGCTGATCGGGATCCCGTACAGCTACGCCTCGCCCGGCGCGTACGTCCAGACCAACGTCACCGGTACCGAGAACATGGCCGAGGCCTGCCGCCGCCACGGCGTGCGCCGCCTCGTCCACACCTCCACCAGCGAGGTCTACGGGACGGCCCTGACGGCCCCGATCTCCGAGAGCCACCCGCTCCAGCCGCAGTCCCCGTACTCCGCTTCGAAGATCGGCGCCGACATGATGGCGCTCTCCTTCCACCACGCGTTCGAACTGCCGGTGACGGTGGTCCGGCCGTTCAACACCTACGGCCCCCGCCAGTCGGCCCGCGCGGTCATCCCCACCATCCTCGCGCAGCTCCACTCGGGCGCCCGGGAGGTCCGCCTGGGGTCCCTGACCCCCACCCGGGACTTCACCTACGTGACCGACACCGCGGCCGGCTTCCTCGCCGTCGCGGAATGCGAGCGGGCCCTGGGCGAAGTGGTCAACCTCGGCAGCGGAGAGGAGATCTCCATCGGCGACCTGGCCCGGGCCCTGATCTCGGCCTCGGGCCGGGACGCGGAGGTGGTCGTCGACCCGGCCCGGCTGCGTCCCGCGGGCAGCGAGGTCCAGCGCCTGCTGTCGGACAACACCCGGGCCCGCGACTGGGCCGGCTGGAAGCCCGAGGTCTCCCTCCAGGAGGGCCTGACCCGCACCTCGGAGTGGATAGCGACCCACCTCCACCTCTTCGCCCCGGACCGCTACCAGGTGTAGGCCCCTCCACCCCGGGTCAGGGCCGGCCCGCAAGGCCCGCCCGGGACCGGGCCCGGTCCCGGAACCAGACGACCGCTCCCACCAGCACCGCCACCCCCACCCCGTACAGGGGAAGCCACAGGGTCGTCGTGGCCGCCAGGCACTCGGCGACCGCGGTACGGGCGTGGGTCTGCTGCGCGTACGCCAGCGCCGCGCCGTCGCGGCCCGCCAGGTTCCCGAGCGCGGACTCCGTCTGGAGGGCCTCGTACCTGCCCAGCAGTGCGCACCGGCCTCGGGTCCCCGGCATCGGGAACAGCCAAGCCCGGCGCTGGAGCAGGGGGGCGAGCGCGACCGCCACGCACAGGCCGACGACCAGCGCGTAGGCGATCAGGCCGCGCAGGTACGGCGAGCGGAGGTCCGGACTCCACTGCGCCCGGCGCTGGAAGGCGAGCAGCACGGCGAGGAGCGTCACCCCGATGAAGGTGGCGAACCATTGCCACGACCCCTGGGCGAGCGCGAAGGTCAGCACGGCGGCGAGTCCGATGCCGATGACCCCGGGAGCCGGAAGGTCACCGCCCCCGGCCACGGACTCGGGCCTGCTCGGAGTCGGTCGGGGGCCGGGATCACTCACGGGACTCACGGGACTCTCTGTGGGGTGAGCCATCAGCATCCGCCCGGGGCCTCGGCCGCCGCGGGCGCCATGCCGGACGGGCCCCGCGTCCCGCCCGGATGGCCCGCGCCCGGCCGCGGTGGCCCGAGCCCGGCCGACCGGCCGCGAGCGGACCCTACGGACTGCGCAGGCTGCGGACGTCCAGGTGCCGGAGCACCCGGTCGACGATCTCCGGATCGGCGCCGGGTTCGCTGCGCGCGGCCAGCACCTCGTGCCGGGCGGCGGACATCATCTCCCGCTGGATGCGCTGCACGTCGCGGATCCGCTCCACCCGCTTCGCGTACGCCTCCCGCCGCTCCTCGTCGACCATGTCCGGGCTGATCCTGGCGCCCACGTCGTACGCCCGGCGGTAGAGCACCTCCACCAGGTCCTCGGGCAGGTCCTCCACCTCCTCGATCTCCTTCAGCCGCCGCTTCGCGGCCTTGGCGGCGCGGATCGCCAGCGCGCGGGCGAACTCCGCCTCCGCGTCCGAGTCGGCCTCCACGCCGAGCCGGCGGACCAGCCAGGGCAGGGTCAGCCCCTGGACCACCAGGGTGGTCATGATCACGGCGAAGGCGACGAAGACGATCTCCTGCCGGGCCGGGAAGGGATCCCCTCCGTCCGTCTCGAAGGGAATGGCCAGCGCGAGCGCCACCGAGGCCACGCCCCGCATGCCCGCCCACCACATCACCACGGACTCCCGCCAGCTCAGCGGGATCTCCTCGTCGTAGTCGCGCCGCGAGTGGAGCCGTTTCGCGAGCCAGCCGGCCGGCAGCAGCCACACGAGCCGTACGCCGACCACGACCGCGACCACCGCCGCCGCCCACCCGGCCATCTCCCAGCCCCGGCCGCGGGCGGCCCCGAACACGTTGTGCAGTTCCAGCCCGATCAGTCCGAAGGCGACGCCGGTGACCAGCATGTCGACGACCTCCCAGAACGTGTGCCCGGCGAGCCGGCCCAGCACGTCGTCGGCGTCGGTCGCGTACTCGGCGAGGAACAGCGCCGTGGTCAACACGGCCAGCACGCCGGAGCCGTTGAACTCCTCGGCCACCACATAGGCCACGAACGGGACGAGCAGGGTCAGCCCGATCTGGAGCGTGGCATCGCCGAGCCGCCCCATGAGCCGGTTCGCGGCCCAGCCGAGCCCGAGCCCCACCGCGACGGCCACGACGGCCGACAGCACGAACTCTCCGAGCGCCCCGGGCCACGAGAAGGTGCCGCTGACGGCTGCGGCGATGGCCACGTGGTAGAGCACGATGGCGGTGACGTCGTTGAAGAGCCCCTCGCCCTCCAGGATCGACACCATGCGCCGGGGCAGCCCGAGCGAGCCTGCCACGGCGGTGGCGGCGACGGGGTCGGGCGGGGCGACGAGCGCGCCGAGCGCGACGGCCGCGGCGATCGAGAGCCCCGGCACGAGGGCGTGCGCCGTGAAGGCGACGGCCACGGTGGTCACGAAGACGAGGGCGACGGCCAGCAGCAGGATGGGCCGTACGTTGGCTGCGAACTGCCGCCAGGAGGTCCGCTGCACGGATGCGTACAGCAGCGGGGGCAGCACGAGCGGCAGGATGTACTCGGGCGGGATGTCGACGTTGGGCACCGCGGGCACCAGCGCGAGCACCACCCCGCCGAGCGTCATCAACACCGGCGAGGGCAGCCCCAACCGGTCCCCGAGCGGCACCGTCACCACGGCCCCGAGCAACAACACGAACAACAGCAGGAGCTGATCCACTCCCACACCCTGCCAGCCCACTGCACCCGCCGACGCGGACCGACCTGCGTGTCGGTCTCCGCCACATCCAACCCCGCCGGGCCACATCCAGCCCCGCCGACGTTTGAGGCGCGGAGTCCGGGGCGGAGCCCCGGAACGGGTCAGGGCAGAGCCCTGGGAACGGAGGAAGGGCGGGTAGGGGACAGCCCCGCAGGGCAGCGTCCACCCCCTGCCGGGCTACGGCAGCGCGCGCCGCATCGCCCGGTGCGGAATCCCCGCGTCCTCGAACTCCGGCCCGTAGGCCACGTACCCGAGCCGCTCGTAGAACCCCATCGCATGGGTCTGCGCGCCGAGATCGACCGCGGCGAGGCCCAGCCGAACCGCCTCCGCCTCGATCGCCCGCACCAGCGCAACCCCCACCCCGAGCCCGCGCGCGGACTTGGCGACCGCCAGCCGTCCGAGCGAGCCGACCTCCGGGGAGCCCGTCTTGCCCAGGGCCCCCGGCCCGTACAGCAGCCGGCCGGTGCCCAGCGGCACCCCGTCCGGCCCCTCGGCCAGCACGTGCACCGCGATCTCGTCGTACGCGTCGTACTCGATCGACTCCGGCACCGACTGCTCGACCACGAAGACCTCGGTCCGCACGGCGAAGCAGGCCTTCAGGTCCGCGTCCGTGACGACGACCCGTACGGCGACGGCGTCGGCGACGGCGCCACCGCTGCCCGCGGTCACTCGCTCTCCTTGCGGATCACGTCCAGCGCGTTCTGCAGGTCCGCCGGGTAGGTGCTCTCGAACTCGACCCACTGCCCGTCCGACGGGTGCTCGAACCCGAGCCGCACCGCGTGCAGCCACTGCCGGGTGAGTCCGAGGCGCTTCGCGACGGTCGGGTCGGCGCCGTAGGTCAGGTCGCCGACGCAGGGGTGCTTGTGCGCGGCCATGTGCACGCGGATCTGGTGCGTGCGGCCGGTCTCCAGCTTGATGTCCAGCAGCGACGCGGCGCGGAAGGCCTCGATCAGGTCGTAGTGGGTGACGGAGGGCTTGCCCTCCTGGGTCACGGCCCACTTGTAGTCGGCGCTGGGGTGCCGCCCGATCGGCGCGTCGATCGTGCCGCTCATCGGGTCCGGGTGGCCCTGCACCAGCGCGTGGTAGCGCTTGTCGACGATCCGCTCGCGGAACTGGTTCTTCAGCGAGGTGTACGCGCGCTCCGACTTCGCGACGGCCATCAGGCCGGAGGTGCCGACGTCGAGCCGGTGCACGATGCCCTGGCGCTCGGAGGCACCGGAGGTGGAGATGCGGTAGCCGGCGGCGGCGAGGCCGCCGATGACGGTGGTGCCGGTCCAGCCGGGGCTGGGGTGGGCGGCGACGCCGACCGGCTTCATGATGACGACGATGTCGTCGTCGTCATGGACGATCTCCATGCCGGGGACGGGCTCGGCGACGAGCTCGACCTTCCGCGGCGGTTCGGGCATCTCGACTTCGAGCCAGGCGCCACCGTGCACACGCTCGGACTTCCCGACGACACTGCCGTCGACCAGCACCTTTCCCGCGGCCGCAAGTTCGGCCGCCTTCGTCCGGGAAAAACCGAACATACGGGCGATGGCGGCATCGACGCGCTCGCCCTCGAGGCCATCGGGTACGGGCAGGGTGCGGATCTCGGGAATCGTACTCACCTGTCGAGTATGCAGGACTCGACAGAAGACCATTCCCGCGATCAGCCCGTCATCAGCCGTCATCGGCCCGCGGATCGGTCGCCGGGTCAGTCCTTGTGGACGGTGCCGTCCGGATCCAGGCCCTTGAACGACAGCAGGACGATCAGGATCCCGCCGCACACGATCGCCGAGTCCGCGAGGTTGAAGACCGCGAAGTGGGCGGGCGCGATGAAGTCGACGACCGCTCCGCGGAAGACGCCCGGCGAGCGGAAGATCCGGTCGGTCAGGTTGCCCAGTGCCCCGCCCAGCAGCAGGCCCAGCGCGATCGCCCAGGGCAGGCTGTACAGCTTCCGGGCGAGCCGCACGATCACCACGATGACCGTGGCGGCGATGCAGGTGAAGATGATCGTGAAGGCCTCGCCGAAGCCGAAGGCGGCGCCGGGATTGCGGATCGCGTCGAACTTCAGCAGGTCGCCGATCACCTGGATCGACGGCTGGTGCTCCAGCTTCGCGACGACCAGCATCTTGCTGCCCAGGTCGACCAGGTAGGCGAGGAGCGCCACGACGAGCAGCGCGACGATCCGCCGCCGCCCCTTGGGCGCGACGGATTCGGGCTGGGTGCCGTCTTCCCCGACCTCCGGCGTACCGATGATGCGCTCCGCCTCTGCCACGTGAGTCCCTCGAACTAGCTCGAACCAGGTTGTCGAACGGTACTGCGCCGACCGACCCGCCAGGTTCCCGGACCCTGACGAGACACGAGAGTACGTCAGGGCGCCCTTCTGCCGCCGCCCCGGCCGGACCTCCGGCGGAGCCCGCCGACGCCCGCCCGGGGCCCTCCGGGCCTGCCAGGGGCCGTCCCGGGCCCATCCAGGGGCCATCCGGAGCCCGGCCGGCCCGCGCTCAGCCCCCGCTCAGTGCCGCCGCTCCTGCTTCTGCTTGCAGTCCACGCACAGGGTGGCCCGCGGGAAGGCCTGCATCCGCGCCTTGCCGATGGGCTGGCCGCAGTTCTCGCAGAGGCCGTACGTGCCCGACTCCAGCCGTTCCAGCGCGCGCTCGGTCTGCTCCAGCATCGAGTTCGCGTTCGCGGCGAGGGCGAGCTCGGACTCCCGGGTGATGTTCTTGGTCCCGGTGTCGGCCTGGTCGTCGCCGGCGCCGTCGCCGGAGTCCCTCATCAGCCCGGAAATGGCAGCGTCGGAGGCCTGGAGCTCGGCGCGCAGCCGCAGCACCTCGCTCTCCAGCTCGGCCCGCGCCTCGGCGACCTCCTCCGGGGTCCAGGGGTCCTCTCCGGGCCGTACGGCGAGCTCGCCGGGCGCCAGGCCCGCCGCTCCCCGCGCCTTGGGCAGCCCGCTGGTCGCGGCCGCGGCCGTCTTCCTGGCCGTGCCGGTGCTCTTCTTGGCAACCACTTTCCGGGCTCCCGTCTCGTGCGCGGCCTGTGCCGCCCCCTCGGCCCCGGCCGTCTTGGCCGTGACCTTCTTCGCGGCCGTCTTCTTGACGGCGGCCGTCTTCTTGGTGGCCGTCTTCTTCGTGGCCGCCGCCTTCTTCCCGGCGGCAGCCGCTTCCACCGGTCCGGCCTCCGGATCGCGGGCCGCCACCTCCGTCACCGGCTCCTGCGCCGGCTTCTCCGCAGCCTTCCCGACAGCCTTCTTGGCAGTACTCCCGGCGGTCTTCTTCGCCACCATGGCCGCGGCCCCTTCACATACTGTGATCATTGCTCGCGAATCGTGCCGGAACGATAAATCGACTCCGGCCCCGCGGCAACGGGGCACGCGTCCATCGAGGTCAACCTGCATCCGTTGTGCCCAGCAGGGAGCCCGGTAATCCGCCCCACCCGCCCCACCGCACCCCGGAGCGGCCCGTCGGCCCATTCGGGTCATTCCAGGCCCCGGCCGGCGCCCGGTCCGCGCCCCGTCGCCGCCCCGCGCCACGCCCCGTAAACCGGTCTGCCGACCAGCCCCCCGGCCCGTACACTGGGCCCAGCGAGAGGCATGGATGGGGACGAGTAGCGTCGGACGCAGCCAGGAGCGACCCGGGGACGGTGAGAGCCCGGGGGCGAGCGCGATGCGAAGGATCACCCCGGAGCTGCCGGAAGAAAGCCCACCGGGATTCCCGTAGGGCGAGTAGAACCGGCTTCGCACCCCAATGAGGGGGCCGACGGACCGCAGGTCCGCAGGCCAAGGAGGGTGGTACCGCGGGAACGGCTCGTCCCTGATCCAAGGGAGGGCGACTCTCGTCCCTCCGGACGGAAGTGACACCCCGCCGGAGGAAGAGTTCAGCCTCATGACCACACCGCCGCAGTACCGCCCGGTACCCGCCCAGGTCGACCTGCCTGCCCTCGAGCACGCCGTCCTCGACTTCTGGCGCGAGAGCAAGACCTTCGCCAAGACCCTGGAGCAGTCCGAGGGACGCCCCGAGTGGGTCTTCTACGAAGGCCCTCCCACCGCGAACGGCATGCCCGGCGCGCACCACATCGAGGCCCGCGTCTTCAAGGACGTCTTCCCCCGCTTCCGCACCATGCGCGGCTACCACGTGGCCCGCAAGGCCGGCTGGGACTGCCACGGCCTGCCCGTCGAGCTCGCCGTCGAGAAGGAACTGGGCTTCAACGGCAAGAAGGACATCGAGGCGTACGGCATCGCCGAGTTCAACGCCAAGTGCCGCGAGTCGGTGACCCGCCACACCGACGCGTTCACCGAGCTCACGAACCGGATGGGCTACTGGGTCGACCTCGACGACGCCTACCGCACCATGGACCCCGAGTACGTCGAGTCCGTGTGGTGGTCGCTGAAGGAGATCTTCAACAAGGGCCTGCTCACCCAGGACCACCGCGTCGCCCCCTGGTGCCCCCGCTGCGGCACCGGCCTCTCCGACCACGAGCTGGCCCAGGGCTACGAGACGGTCGTCGACCCCTCGGTCTACGTCCGCTTCCCGCTGACCTCCGGCCCCCTCGCGGGCCGGGCGGCGCTCCTCGTCTGGACGACGACCCCCTGGACCCTGGTGTCCAACACGGCGGTCGCCGCGCACCCCGACGTGACGTACGTCGTGGCCACGAACGGGACCGAGAAGCTGGTCGTCGCCCAGCCGCTGCTGGAGAAGTCCCTCGGCGAGGGCTGGGAGGCCACCGGCGAGTCCTTCACGGGCAAGGAGATGGAGCGCTGGACGTACCAGCGCCCCTTCGACCTGGTCGAGTTCCCGGAGCCGGCCCACTACGTCGTGAACGCCGAGTACGTCACGACCGAGGACGGCACCGGTCTGGTCCACCAGTCCCCCGCCTTCGGCGCCGACGACCTCGCGGTCTGCCGCGCGTACGGCCTGCCCGTGGTGAACCCGGTCCGCCCCGACGGCACCTTCGAGGAGGAGGTCCCGCTCGTCGGCGGGGTCTTCTTCAAGAAGGCCGACGAGAAGCTGACCGCCGACCTCGAAGCGCGCGGCCTGCTCTTCAAGCACATCGCCTACGAGCACAGCTACCCGCACTGCTGGCGCTGCCACACCGCCCTGCTCTACTACGCGCAGCCGTCCTGGTACGTCCGCACCACCGCCGTCAAGGACGCGATGCTGCGGGAGAACGAGAAGACCAACTGGTTCCCGGACTCCGTCAAGCAGGGCCGCTTCGGCGACTGGCTGAACAACAACATCGACTGGGCGCTGTCCCGCAACCGCTACTGGGGCACCCCGCTGCCCATCTGGCGCTGCGAGGAGAACCACCTCACCTGCGTCGGCTCCCTCACGGAGCTCAGTGAGCTGACGGGCACGGACCAGTCGAACCTGGACCCGCACCGCCCCTACATCGACGAGGTCACCTTCCCCTGCACGGCGGAGGGCTGCACCCTCACCTCGGTCCGCGTGCCGGAGGTCATCGACGCCTGGTACGACTCGGGTTCGATGCCGTTCGCGCAGTGGGGCTACCCGCACAAGAACAAGGAGATCTTCGAGAACCGCTACCCGGCGCAGTTCATCTCGGAGGCCATCGACCAGACGCGCGGCTGGTTCTACACGCTGATGGCGGTCGGCACCCTCGTCTTCGACAAGTCCGCCTACGAGAACGTGGTCTGCCTGGGCCACATCCTCGCCGAGGACGGCCGCAAGATGTCCAAGCACCTGGGCAACACCCTCGAACCGATCCAGCTGATGGACCAGCACGGCGCGGACGCCGTCCGCTGGTTCATGGCGGCCGGCGGATCCCCGTGGTCGGCGCGCCGCGTCGGCCACGGCACGATCCAGGAGGTCGTCCGCAAGACGCTCCTCACGTACTGGAACACGGTCGCCTTCCAGGCCCTGTACGCCCGTACGTCGAACTGGGCCCCGTCGGCCTCCGACCCGGCGCCCGCGGACCGTACGGTCCTCGACCGCTGGCTGCTCTCGGAGCTCCACACCCTCACGACCGAGGTCACCGAGGCGATGGAGTCGTACGACACCCAGCGCGCCGGCAAGCTCCTCTCCTCCTTCGTGGACGACCTCTCCAACTGGTACGTCCGCCGCTCCCGCCGCCGCTTCTGGCAGGGCGACGCGGCCGCGCTGCGCACCCTGCACGAGGTCGTGGAGACGGTCACCCGCCTCCTCGCCCCCCTCACCCCCTTCATCACGGAGCGGGTCTGGCAGGACATGGTCGTCCCGGTCACCCCGGACGCCCCGGAGTCGGTGCACCTGACCACGTGGCCGGTCCCGGACGCCTCGGCGATCGACCCGGAGCTGTCCCGGCAGATGCTGCTGGTACGCCGCCTCGTGGAGCTGGGCCGCGCCACGCGGGCCGAGTCGGGGGTGAAGACCCGCCAGCCGCTGTCCCGCGCGCTGGTCGCCGTGTCGGGCTTCGAGACCCTCTCCCCCGAGCTGCACTCGCAGATCACGGAGGAGCTGAACGTCTCCTCGCTGGCCTCCCTCTCGGAGGTCGGCGGGTCCCTGGTCGACACCACGGCCAAGGCGAACTTCCGCGCACTGGGCAAGCGGTTCGGCAAGGGTGTGCAGGACGTGGCGAAGGCGGTGGCCGCGGCCGACGCGGCGGCGCTGTCCCTGGCCCTGCGCTCCGGTGAGGCCTCGGTGGAGGTGAACGGCGAGACCGTCACGCTCACCCCCGAGGAGGTCATCATCACGGAGACCCCGCGCGAGGGCTGGTCGGTGGCGTCCGACTCCGGCGCCACGGTCGCCCTGGACCTGGAGATCACCCCGGAGCTGCGCCTGGCGGGCCTCGCCCGTGACGCGATCCGGCTGATCCAGGAGGCCCGGAAGAACTCCGGCCTGGACGTCGCGGACCGGATCGCCCTGCGCTGGTCCTCGTCGGACCCGGAGCTGGTGGCGGCGCTGACGGACCACGCTTCGCTGATCGCGGACGAGGTCCTGGCCACGGACTATGCCTCCGGCGAGGCGGACGCCTCGTACGGCGACCCGTTCGAGGACGAGCCCCTGGGCCTGACCTTCCGCCTCCGCAAGGCGTAGCTTCTCCGGCCTGTGGCCCGGCCCCCTCCCGAGGGGTGCCGGGCCACAGCTGTTTCTCCTCCCCGCCCCGCCCTTTCACCGTTTCCCGGGGCTCCGCCCCGGCCCCCTTACGTGCGCTCCGCGCACGTGCCCTCAAACGCCGGGCGGGCTGGTTTCCAGCCCCGCCGGCGTTTGAGGCGCGGGGTCTGGGGCGGAGCCCCAGGGAACGGTGGAAGGGCGGGTAGGGGACGGCCCCCGCAGGGCCCGACCGCCCGGCCCGCGGGGGCCTCGTAC
>NZ_JBHVYI010000096.1:0-30653 GCF_042880975.1 Streptomyces sp. NPDC058289 | reverse complement strand
GGCGGGGCTAAGCCCCCCCTGCACCCCTCGCCGCTGCGCGGGGCAAAGTCCCCTACCCGCCCTTCCACCGTTCCCCGGGCTCTGCCCGGACCCGGTCCTCAAACGCCGGACGGGCTGAAAACGGGATCCCGGGCTGCGCGCCTCACGTGCCGGTGTGGGGCTGGAGGCCGCCGGGTCGGGGTCGGGGACGGGGTGGGGTGTCGGCCGGGACGTAAAGCGTGATTTGTGGCGCGGGAGCAAGCCGCGCCCTGTCTACGTAAGGCACAGGGCGCCTAAATCATGCAGTCCAGGCCGACACCCCACCCCGGCCCCGGCACCGACCCACCCTCCGCAGCCGGCGCACAGACCCGACCACACCCCAGCCCCGCCGGCGTTTGACGCGCGGGGTCCGGGGCGGAGCCCCAGGGGGCCCGGCGGCCCCCGAAGGACGTCAGGAGGACGTGAAGTGGGCGCGGATCAGGGACTCCGCCTCCGGGAGGTTGCCCGTGGAGAGGGCCGCCAGGACGGCCACGTGCTCCGCCGCGTCCGCGACGAGGTCCGCCCGGCGGACGCGGCGGGGGCCCGGCAGGGGCCACTGGGAGCGGCGGTGGAGGTCCTCCGCCACCAGGAGGAGCTGCGCGTTGCCGGCCAGCGCGAGCACCGCCCGGTGAAACGCCCGGTCCGCATCGGCATACCGCGCTGGATCACCCACGGCCGCCGCCGCCTCCGCCGCCGCCGCCGCAGGCACCACCGCCGCCCACGCCCCGACCGGCACCGTACGGGCCAGCCGCAGCATCACCGGGACTTCGATCAGCGCCCTGACCTCGGCCAGCTCCGCCAGCTCCCCCGGAGTCCGGGTCAGGACCCGGAAGCCCCGGTTCGGGAGGCATTCGACGACCCCCTCCAGCGCCAGCTGCTGCATCGCCTCGCGCACGGGCGTCGCGGAGACCCCGAACCGCTCCCCCAGGGCCGGGCCCGAGTAGATCTCCCCCGGTGCCAGCTCGCCCGCGAGCAGCGCCGCGCGCAGGGCGTCGAGGATCTGCCCGCGCACGGAGTGGCGCACCACCTTGCGTTCCTGCTGTGCCGGTACCCGGGCTCGGGCCGTATCGCGCACTCGGTCCTCCCACGGGTTTCGACCTGCCCGAAGAATAGCCCGGCTTCCCACGCCCGACGGAGATCAGGTAAGGTAAGGCTTACCTGTTAACGATCGCGTGATTCGGTGGTTCGCCATGACCGTCACGGCCGTCGCGCCCACCCCGGGCAGCGTCCGCTTCGTACACCCCGCACGCACCCCCGCCCCGGCCGGCTCTCCGGTGGCGGACGCCTACGCACGGCTGGCCGAGGCGTACGGCGGACTGCGCGTCACCGAGCTCGCCCCGCACGAACCCTCCCCTCGCGGTGTGGGGTGGGTCGGTGCGGACGAGCTCGCGGCGGGCGGCGACGCCCTGGAGGCGTTCCTCGCGTGGGACGAAGCGCAGATCCTCCGTGACTACGGGCGCCCGGGTCGGCCCGACGTGGTGGCGGGGTTCGGGCTGCACCGGTACGCGTGGATGGCCTGTCTGCTGATCACCGTCCCGTGGTTCCTGGACCGGCGCGTGCCCCTGCTGCCCCCGGAGACCGTGTCCTTCCACCGGACGCAGGGCCGGATGGCCGTCCGCGTCCGCTCCTTCGCCTGCCTGCCGGACGACCCGGCGGCCGCGCTCCCCGGGGCTCGGGTCGTGCCCGACGAGGACGCGCTGCGCGCAGAGGTGCGGGCTGCGGTGGCCCAGCACCTCGAACCGGTCATGGAGGGCTTCGGCCCGCGGACGCGGCGCGGGCGGCGCGCCCTGTGGGGCATGGTCACGGACGACGTGGTCGAGAGCCTCTGGTACGTGGCCAACCTGCTCGGTGAAACCCAGGAGCAGCGGGCCGTGCACGAGCTCGACCGGCTCTTCCCCGGCTCGACCGCCCCGTACACCGGTGGCGCGGGCTTCCGCACGCTCGAGGCCCCGGACGGCCGGGAGCTCCCCACCCGCGACCGGGCGAGCTGCTGCTTCTTCTACACGATCCGCCCCGACGACACCTGCGTCACCTGCCCCCGCACCTGCGACGCGGACCGGGTCGCCCGCCTGACGGCCGACAGCTGAGAGAACCCCGGCCCCACGGCTACGGCGCCGGGGTGCGCCGTACGCAGAACTCGTTGCCCTCGGGCGACGGTCGGCCGGTGTCACCCACACGGGCGTACGACTGCCACCGAGTTTGCGCGCCGCCGCCTCCGCCGCCTCAACCCACCCGTCCAGCTGACGGAAATCGAACTCAACCCACCTCGTGCGAGCGGGAGTTCGATCTGCAACACCCTATCCGGCGGGCTCCGCCCCCCGTTGGCGTCCACTTGCCCCGAAACCCGCGTGTACGGCTCACCGGCTGCGCCACTATGGCGCCCGGAAAGCCGCACCGGCCACAAGCCGAACAGCCGCATACGCGAGGCAAGGGACAACCGCATGAGACTGACCGACATATCGCTGGACTGGCTGCTGCCCGGCAGCCTGCTGATCCTGGGCGTACTTGCGGCAGTGGCGGTACTGGCCCGGGGCAAGCGCGAAGGCGAGAAGGCGGGGGTGGCCGAGGACAGCTGGGAGCGCAGCGAGGAGCGGCGGCGGCGCAAGGAAGCCGTCTACGGGACCGCCTCCTACGTCCTGCTCTTCTGCTGCGCGGCGGTCGCCGCGGCGCTCTCCTTCCACGGACTGGTCGGCTTCGGCCGGCAGAACCTCAACCTCTCCGGGGGCTGGGAGTACCTGGTCCCCTTCGGTCTCGACGGCGCCGCCATGTTCTGTTCGGTGCTCGCCGTCCGCGAGGCCAGCCACGGCGACGCGGCCCTCGGGTCGCGCATGCTGGTCTGGCTGTTCGCGGGAGCCGCCGCCTGGTTCAACTGGGTGCACGCCCCGCGCGGCCTCGGCCACGACGGGGCTCCGCAGTTCTTCTCCGGCATGTCGCTCTCCGCGGCCGTGCTCTTCGACCGCGCCCTGAAGCAGACCCGCCGGGCCGCACTGCGCGAACAGGGCCTGATTCCGAGGCCGTTGCCACAGATCCGGATGGTCCGCTGGCTGCGGGCGCCCCGGGAGACCTTCGGCGCGTGGTCGCTGATGCTGCTGGAGGGGGTCCGCACGCTCGACGAGGCCGTGGACGAGGTGCGCGAGGACAAGAAGGAGAAGGAGAACGACCGGCACCGCAGGCGGGAGCAACACCGCCTGGACCGGGCGCACATCAAGGCGCTCGGCCGACAGAACCGGGCGTTCGGGCGCGTGGCCCGCGCCCGTCAGGTCGAGGTGCCGGGGCTGGCCCCCGGAGGGGGCTCCGCGCGGGTCGGCGCGGAGCCGGCCATAGCGGAAACCGGACAGCTGCCCCTACGGCGCCGGCCCTCCCTGCAGGCCGTGAGCGGAACCGAGCCCCCTCACACGGCTGACACGGCCGGCCCGGCCGCCGGTGCCCGGACGGTGGACCTCACCGCCGAGGACGACACCCAGACGCTCCCCCGACTCGACTCCCTGGAGCGCAAACTGAAGGACCTGGAGCAGCAGTTCGGCTGATGCGGCCGGTGCTGTCGATGTGACGGCGCCCCGGCCCGTCCAAGATCCGCGTCGCGGGGTCCGCCCGATCACTCAGGCGGGCCCCGCCTCCTTCGCTCCGTCGAGCTCGAACCACACCACTTTGCCGCCGCCCAGCGCCAGCCCGAGCGCGTCCACGCCCCAGGCGTCGGCGAGCGACTGCACCAGCACCAGTCCCCTGCCGTGCGTACCGTCGTCGGCGGACGGTACGTGCGGCCGGGGCCGGCGGGCGGCGAAGTCGCGGACCTCCACCCGCAGCCGGTCGGCGGCGATGGTCGCGGAGACCTCGGCGCCCTGATCGGTGTGGACGAGGGCGTTGGTGACGAGCTCGGTGATCAGCAGTTCGGCCACCTCGGCGGCCTCGGCCTTGCACCGGTGGCGCATCAACTCCCGTAACTCCCTGCGGACTTCCCCCACCGCTTTCAGATCGGCCCGCCGCACGCTCCGGGTGATCCCCGACGCGTGCACGGCCGCCCCCTCCTCGGCCGACGGTTCGCGCGGCACCGGCCGCCCTCTCCGCCACTGCTTCCCGACCTTCGCCCCCACCCGCACCGCGATGTACCTCCCGTATGCCCACTGCCCGACGGCCCGCCTGTCGAACAGGCCTACGGGATGCATGCCCCCCGGGGGAGTCCGCACGCATTCGGGCTCAAGGGCGCGGCACGTTACGGAGGTTGGATCGCGCCATCTGGATCATCCGGCCCACCCCGCCGTCCAGCACGATCTTGCTGGCCGAAAGTGCGAATCCGGTCACCATTTCAGCGTTGATCTTCGGCGGAATGGACAGGGCGTTGGGGTCCGTGACCACGTCCACCAAAGCGGGTCCCTTGTGCTTGAAAGCGTCCCTCAAAGCCGCTGTGAGCTGCTTGGGCTTCTCCACCCTGACCCCGTACGCGCCCGCCGCGCGGGCGATCGCCGCGAAGTCGGGGTTCTTGTTCGTCGTTCCGTACGAAGGAAGGCCGGAAACCAACATCTCCAACTCGACCATGCCGAGGGATGAGTTGTTGAAGAGGACCACTTTGACGGGGAGGTCGTACTGCACCAGGGTGAGGAAATCTCCCATCAGCATGGAGAAACCGCCGTCGCCCGACATCGACACCACTTGACGTCCGCGATCGGTGAACTGTGCGCCGATGGCCTGCGGAAGGGCGTTGGCCATGGAGCCGTGGCTGAAGGAGCCGATGATGCGGCGCTTACCGTTCGGGGAAAGATAGCGCGCCGCCCACACGTTGCACATGCCTGTATCCACGGTGAACACGGCATCCTCGTCCGCGAGTTCGTCGAGCACCGCGGCCACGTACTCGGGGTGGATGGGCGTGCGCTTCTCGACCTTGCGCGTGTACGCCTTCACCACTCCTTCCAGGGCATCCGCGTGCTTCTTCAGCATCCGGTCGAGGAACCGGCGGTCCGTCTTGGCCTTCACCCGGGTGTTCAGCGCGCGCAGGGTCTCCCGTACGTCACCCCAGACCGCGAGGTCCAGTTTGGAGCGGCGGCCGAGGTGTTCGGGCCGGATGTCCACCTGGACGATCTTGACGTCGTCGGGGAGGAAGGCGCTGTACGGGAAGTCCGTGCCGAGCAGGATCAGCAGATCGCACTCGTGGGTGGCCTCGTAGGCCGCGCCGTAGCCGAGCAGCCCGCTCATGCCGACGTCGTACGGATTGTCGTACTGGATCCATTCCTTGCCGCGCAGGGCGTGTCCGACGGGGGCCTTGACCCGGCCGGCGAACTCCATGACCTCCGCGTGTGCGCCGGCTGTGCCGCTGCCGCAGAACAGGGTGACCCGGTCGGCCTCGTCGATGAGCCGGACCAGCTTGTCGATCTCGCCGTCGCCGGGCCGTACGGTCGGCCGCGCGGTCACGAGTGCCTGCTCGATGCTCTGCTCCGGGGCGGGCAGGGAAGCGATGTCGCCGGGCAGCGACACCACGCCGACGCCGCCGCGCCCGATGGCGTGCTGGATGGCGCTCTGCAGCACGCGGGGCATCTGGCGGGGGTTGGAGATCAGCTCGCTGTAGTGGCTGCATTCGGTGAACAGCCGGTCGGGGTGGGTCTCCTGGAAGTAGCCGAGGCCGATCTCGGAGGAGGGGATGTGCGAGGCCAGCGCGAGGACCGGGGCCATGGAGCGGTGGGCGTCGTAGAGCCCGTTGATCAGGTGCAGGTTGCCGGGGCCGCAGGAGCCGGCGCAGGCGGCGAGGGAGCCGGTGATCTGGGCCTCGGCGCCGGCCGCGAAGGCGGCGGTCTCCTCGTGGCGCACCTGGATCCACTCGATGCCGCCGGTGCGGCGGATCGCGTCGACGACGGGGTTGAGGCTGTCCCCGACCACTCCGTACATCCGGCGCACGCCTGCGCGCACGAGGATGTCGATGAACTGCTCCGCCACGTTCTGCTTGGCCATGGAGGGGGCGCCCTTCCCTTTTCCGGTTCGGCTCTGCCGGGTGCGCCTTCCATCCACGCATGATCCGCCGGGTTACGCCTCCCAGACCGCGGCGGCCGTCCGGTCGTCGGCGTACCCCTTGAGGCGCAGCTGGGTGTCCGCGAGGAAGGCGGCGAGGCCGGGCGGGGGTGCGTCGGCCCAGCGGGCGGCGAGCTCGGCGGAGAGCGGCTCCTCCTCGCGCATCGGGTCAGCGAGACCGCCGGAGCACAGGAGCAGGGTGTCGCCGGGGCGGGCCACGGAGGCCCGGAAACGGAAACCTGCGGGCTCGGCGGGTGGGGCGGGTGAGGCAGCCGGGGCGGGTGAGGCCTGCAGGGCCGGGGCGGGCTCCTCCAGGTCCCGCCACTGTCCGTCCCGGAGCCGGAACAGTCCGCCCGCGCCCGCGCCGAAGCAGACCCGCGTGCGGCAGCCGGGGTCGACCGGAAGCAGTACTCCGCGCAGCCCGGCCGTGTACCCGTCCTCCGGGAGCCCGAGCTCGGCGGCGCGGGCGCGCAACTGCCCGTAGCCGCGGTCGGTGAGCCGTTGGAGCCCTGAGCGCAGGGCTTCGCGCCGGCCGTCCCGGATGTCCTGCGACAGCCGCTCCTGGCTCCGCCCGACGGCTCCGGCGACGGAGCGGCACACCTCGGCGGCGGCTTCGGCGGCCCCGGGCGCGGACCGGTCCCCGCCGGCGAGCACGACCAGGACCAGTGCGTCGGGGCCGGTGCCGAAGCGGGCGGTGAGCAGGAAGTCCCGCCGGCCCTCGCCCCGGAACCGGGCGGAGTCCCCGCGCACGGAGGCCGCGCGCAGCGTGTAGGCGCCGTACTGGGCCCCCTCCAGCACGGTGTCGGGGGTCAGTGCGACGAGCCCGGCCGGGTCGGCGGCGGGCAGCGCGATGGGCTCGGCGGCGTAGGTGGGCGGCCGGTCCCCCAAATGCGCCACCACGGGCCGCGGCACCCCGGAAACCCCGGAGCCCCCGCTCCCGGCCAAGCCGCCCGTCCGGTCGTCCGGCCCGCCGGACGGGGTCCCGTCACCGGAACCCGACCCGGGGCCGACGTCGGCCCCGCCCCCGGACGCGGGAGCGGCACCCCAGCCCGACCCGGAATCCGGATGCGACCCAAGGGCGAAGCCGGTGCCGGTGTCCGTGCCAGGCCCTGAATCGAGGCCGGACCCGGACCCGGACCCGTGAGCCGGAGCAGAACCGACGCCGGACCCTGATGCCGGTCCGGAGCCCATGTCGGACACGGGAACGGCACCGGGCGGCGAGCCGGTGCCCGGGCCCGTCCACGGATCGCCGTCGCCGCCCGCACCGGCTGCCGGGCCGGACCTGGCCGGGGTGGCCGGGGCGGGGTGCGCGGCTCCGCCGTGGGTGCCGTCGGGGCCGCTCCCGGCCCCTGCCTCCGGCTGCGGGGGCGCAGCCGCCGGGGGCGCCTCGTCCCGTAGGCCCCAGCTCCAGTCGGTCGGTTCCCCCGGGTCCTCGGCGGGCAGCGCGGGCGGGACGGCGACGCTCCCGAGCGCGTACCAGGTCTGGCCGCCCTCCCGGGGATCCCGCGGCGGCGGCAGCACCGAGCCGCCGTACGCGTCCTCCGCCCGGGCCTCCGGCGTCGACGGCCCCGCCACCGGCGCGGGAGCAGACACCAGCGGCTCCGCTTCCACCTCGGGCGCCGGCCCTTGCACGGCCACGGGCGGCCCCGCCTCCGGCCCGGGAGCAACCACGCGCGGCTCCGCTTCCGCCGCAGGCTCCGCCTCAGGCGCCGGCCCGCCCACGGCCACCGGCGGCTCCGGATCCACTGCGTCGTGTTCCGTCAGGGGAACCGGATCTCTCCGGGGGTTGGGTACCGGGGACGGGGTCGGGGCCACCAACACCGCCGCCGAGCGGAAGCGGTGTTCCAAGGTGTCCCGGGGATCGGGTTCCGGCCCCCCGTCGGGGTCCTCGTAGAGCTTCTGCCACCAGTCATCCGCGCCCGCGTCCCGCTGACTCATGGCCCTCATTGTCGGGCTCCGGCGCAGCCGAAATCCGGCGAACGCAGGAAAAAGGGGGGCCCATCGGACCGCCGTCCGATGGACCCCCCCGCTCTATGTCGTACGACTTAGCGAATGTCGTACGCCCGCGCGACCATCTGGGTGACGGTGGCGCCGTTCTTGTCGGTCAGCTCGACCTTGAGCATGACCTGCTTGCCCGCGGCTCCGGCGTGGTCCACGGTCGCGGTCCACTGCCCGCCGCGCTCGCTGACCTTCGCCTCGCTCCAGCTGCCGCCCTCGTCGTACGAGTACGACAGCTTGGCCGACTTGAGCGCGCCGGGCGTGTAGCCCGCGTGCCCGCTGACCGAGAGGCCGATCTTCTGGCCGTTGGCCGCGGCGAGCGTCTTCATGCCGTCCAGCGGGGCGGAGATCCGCGGGAAGATGACCGGCAGCGCCTGCGAGTACTGCGTCGCGTCCAGCTTCGAGCGGAAGGTCCAGGTGGTCTGGATCCCGGAGGAGCGCTGCCAGGTACGGGCCGGCTGGCCGAACTTCTCCAGCTGCTGGGTCAGTTCGTACGTGGCCTCGCGGTCCGGGACCTCGAAGGCCCCGAACGGGTAACCGGTGTCGCCCAGCGACTCGCCGTCGACCTTGAGCGAGACGTTGCCGAGGTCGCCGAAGCCGCCCTGCTGCGCGTAGTGCCCGGTGTCGCCCCACATGGCGGAGGCGAAGCCGATCAGGTTGCCCTGCCGCTCGGCGGCCAGCTGCTCCTTGCCCGCGGTGTCGCGCGGCGCCACCGGGCCGATGACCCCGTCGTACCAGTTCTCGGCGCGCTTGGAGCCCGCCTTGTACGTGCGGTGCTGATCGGTCATGAACTCGCCCCACGGGAAGCTGCTGGCGACCATGTGGTCCCACGCGCTGTCCCCGGCGGAGTAGTACTCGGTGCGCTTGCCCGGTACCGCGACGGTGTCGATGGAGCCGAAGTACACGGCGTTGCCGAGCGGGCGGTAGGCCCCGGTCACGTCGATGAAGTCGGCGGCGACGCCCATCGACTGGTAGGCCGATTCGACGGTGCCCAGGTCACGGTCGCGCACCCGGTAGGTGCGGTCCCCGTGGACCTGGCCCTTCTCGATCTGGGCCAGGTTGTAGACGTACGGGCTCTTCGCGCTGCCCTTCCAGCTCAGCGTGACCGCGCCCTTGCCGAGCTTGGCCAGCAGGGTCTGCCCCTCGGCGGATTCGACGGTCAGCACCGGGAGGGAGCCGCCCGCGTAGCCGGTGAAGGCCTGCCAGCGGCCGGGGGCGTCGCGGTGGACGAGGAGGGCCTTGGCTCCGGCCGCCTTCGCGTTGCCCGCGATCTCGTACACCGAGCCCTCGTCGGGCGTCTTGACCAGCACGATCGCGCCCTTGGCGGCGACTGCGGCGAGCTCCTCGGGCGTACCCGAGCCCGCATTGACGAGCGGGGCGCTGCCCGTGCCGTCGAGGTTCTCGCTGCCGGTGGAGGCGGTGATCGGGTGCAGCACCGGGCCGCCGTTCGCCTTCAGCTCGGAGAGCAGCGGCGCGGCCGCCCGCCAGTAGCTGCCGAACTCGAAGTCGCCCTCCTTGGCCGTCCCGTCGACCGAGGCGTAGTAGCCGCGGATGGTGCGGCCGCCCATGGCGGTGCCCGCGTGCAGCCACTCCTCGCCCCAGGAGCGGGAGAAGGCGAGGGTGGTGGCGCGCGCCTCGGCGGGCTTGTCGGTGGCGATGCTCAGCTTGGCCGCCTTGCGGGCGTCCAGCACGATCACCGTGTCCTTCTTGATCTCCGTCTGCGGACGGCCGAGGTAGGTGAGCGAGTCGTACATCCCCGGGTTCTCGCCGGCGTCGGGGGTACCGACGAAGGCGGAGAAGAAGTACGAGCCCGGGCGGACCCGGTAGACCTGGTCGGCGGCGCCGTCGTTGAAGCGGCGCTCACCGGTGGCGTCGTCGGTGCCGATCAGGTCCAGGGAGGACGGGCCCGCGGCCGGCTTGCCCGCGCGGTCGAGGAGCTTGACGCGCACCGTCACCGTCTCCGGCTCCACGTAGAGGGAGAAGGGGGTGGAGACGTGCACGCCGTTCGCCGTGGCGACGACGCGGCCGGTGACGTCCCCGTACTGGGAGCGCTCCAGCTTCGCGGCGGGGTCCAGGGCGAGCGGCACCTTGACGGTGGCGCCGGCCGGGACGGTCACGGTGCGCTTGTCCAGACGGGCGACCTGGCTGCGGACGGCCGAGCCGTCGTTGCCGGTGACCTTCTCCACGGAGAGGTTCAGCGTGACGGGCTTGGTCCCCGTGTTGGTGTACGGGACCTCGACGCCGGTGCGGTCGCTGCGGTCCTGCGGCCAGTTGAAGGTGCCGCCCTGGAGCGCGGGGGCGCTGGTGACGGTGGTGTCGATGGCGGCCTTGACGTCGAGCCGGCCACCGCCGGTCTCCCGTACGTCGCCCGGGACCGCGGTGTTGGCGGAGCCGACGAGCGCGGCCTTGATCTGCTGCGGGGTCCAGTCGGGGTGGCGCTGCTTGACGATGGCGGCGGCGCCCGCGACGTGCGGGGTGGCCATCGAGGTGCCGGACATGGACTGGTACGCGTACACCCCGCGGCCGCCCATGTTGGCGGCGGAGATCTGGACGCCGGGGGCGGCGATCTCGGGCTTGAGGGTGTGGTTCAGACCGGCCGGGCCGCGGCTGGAGAAGGAGGCCGTCTTGTCGTCGCGGTCGACGGCGCCGACGGTCAGCACGCTGGGCGCGCAACCGGGCGAGGAGACGGTGTTGTTGCCGGGTCCGGAGTTGCCGGCGGCGATGACGAAGAGGGTGTTGCTGCTCTGGGCCAGCGCCTCGGTGGCCGCGGCCATCGGGTCGTCACAGGAGAGCTGGGAGGGGTCACCCAGGCTCATGGAGACCACGTCGGCCTTGCTGTCCACGGCCCACTGCATGCCCGCGATGATCCAGGAGTCCAGGCCGTAGCCGGAGTCGTTGAGGACCTTGCCGCTGAGCAGCTGGGCGCCGGGGGCGACGCCCTTCTTCGCGCCGGCGCTCGCGGCGCCGGAGCCGCCCACGGTGGAGATGGTGTGGGTGCCGTGGCCCTGGCGGTCCGCCGCTGTGTCCGAGTCGGTGAAGTTCTTGGCTTCGGCGACCCGGCCCTTGAGGTCGGGGTGTTCGAGGTCGGTGCCGGTGTCGAGGACGGCGACCTTGGTGCCCGTGCCGTCGAATCCGGCGGCCCATGCGGCGGTGGCGCCCACCTGCTTGGTGGAACGCTCCAGGTTCGCCTGGACCTTGCCGTCCAGCCACAGCTTCTTCAGTGGGGCGGAGGCGGCCGACCGGGCGTGCGCGTTGACGTTCGCGCCGGTGACGTCGGCCCAGAAGTCGGCGGCCTTCTCCTTGTCGGCGGCGAGTGCGACACCGCCGATGGAGCCGAGGACCAGCGACTGCTCGGCGCCGCGCGGAACGGGCGGGGCACTGCGCGCCAGGCTCGCGGAGCGCTCGTACACGGCGATCAGCGGGAGCTTCTTGGCCTGCGTGTCGTCGTAGCCCTGCCGGATCAGGCCGGTGACGTTGAAGAGTTCCTCGTCGACCTTGCCGGCGGCGAGGGCCTTTACCGCGCTCTCGGGGTAGACGTAGAGGTCCTTGCCCGCCTGGCGGGTCTGCACGATCGGCTGCGAGCCGTCCGCGCGGGGCATCGCGGTGGCGGCCGTGCGGCCCTGGGCGTCGGTGGACACCAGGATCCGGTCACCGGTGACCAGGGTCACCGTCACGGGACCGGTGGGCTGCTTCGCGGCCTCCTGGCTCCCGGTGAGGGCCTTCTTTGCCGTTCCGGATCCTGCCCCGGACGCTCCATCGCTCGGCTGTGCCGTGGACGGGCCCACGGCCGTGACGGCCAGGACGGCCGCGATGGCCGCTCCCAGTGCCGTACGCGATATCGGGCGCATCGCTCTCCCCAGATGAATTCCGGCCAACTACTGCATTGCACGGCGAAAACGCCGCGTAAATGGCTTCTGGCCAGCGGATGTTGGTGCTGCGGTGGCGCCACCTTGGCAGAGGGGCGGGGGGTGCGGCGATGATGTCGACGGCGGGTTTGCGCCGTGGCCGCTTCCCGCCAGGAACGGCTCCGAGAGGGTTGGGTGAACGAGTTGCTGGGTGCGATAGGTCTCGACGAAGGACAGGAGTCCGCTTACCGCGCGCTGGTCGCGCTGGGGGCGGCGGAGATACCGGACCTCGCGCACCGGCTGACACTGCCGGTGCAGCAGACCGAACGGACCCTGCGCCACCTGGAGCGCCACGGGCTCGCCGCCCAGTCCTCCGCCCGCCCCGGCCGCTGGGTGGCGGCCCCGCCCGGGGTCGCCCTGGGGGCCCTGCTCACCCAGCAGCGGCACGAACTGGAGCAGGCGGAGCTGGCGGCGGCCCTGCTGGCGGAGGAGTACCGGGCGGAGGCCGCCGAGCCGGCCGTGCACGACCTGGTGGAGGTGGTGACCGGCGCGAGCGCGGTGGCCCACCGCTTCCACCAGCTCCAGCTCGGCGCCGTCGAGGAGGTGTGCGCGCTGGTCAGCGGCCGGCCGCAGGTGGTGACGGGGACGGACAACGACGCGGAGGACCGGGCGGCCGTACGGGGCGTCGCGTACCGGGTGGTCATCGAACGGGAGGTGCTCACCCTGCCCAGCGGGATCCGCGAGGCCTCCACCGCGCTGGCCCGCGGCGAGCACATCCGGGTGTCGGCCGCGGTGCCGACCAAACTCGTCATCGCGGACCGGTCGCTCGCGATGGTCCCGCTGACTGCGCGCGGCGCGGAACCGGCGGCGCTGGTCGTGCACGCGTCGGGGCTGCTGGAGTCCCTGATGGGCCTCTTCGAGGCGGTCTGGCGGGAGTCGCTCCCGCTGCGGCTGGGCTCCACCGGGGCGCCGGAGGAATCCGACGGCGGACCCGACACCACGGACCTGGAGATCCTCACCCTCCTGCTGGCGGGGATGACGGACGCGAGCGTGGCGAAGCACCTGGAGCTGGGCCTGCGGACGGTGCAGCGGCGGGTCAAGGGCCTGATGGAGCTGTCCGGGGTCACGACCCGGCTCCAGCTCGGCTGGCACGCGTACGAACGGGGCTGGGTGGCCCGATAGCCCCAGGTCAGGCACGCTGAGCAGATGGATCTGCCTCAGCTGCCCCAGTTGCTGCTGGTGGGGCTGGTGCTGGTGCTCGGATTGCTCGGGGTACTGGTCCCCGGCGCCCCCGGCACCCTCCTCGTCTGGGCCGGACTCCTGTGGTGGGCGCTGCACGAACGGTCGTCGGCGGCCTGGGGCCTGCTGGCGGGCGCGACGGCACTGCTGCTGGTCGTCCAGGTGGTGAAGTGGCAGCTGCCCCCGCGACGGCTCCGGGGGATCGGTGTCACCCGCCGGATGGTCGTGTACGCGGGTACGGGGGCGGTACTGGGCTTCGTGCTGCTCCCGGTCGTCGGCACGGTCCCCGGCTTCGTCGGCGGCATCTACCTCTGCGAACGGCGCCGCCTGGGCACCCACGGGGAGGCGTGGGCGTCGGTACGGGCGGTGATGCGGGCGGTGGGGACGAGCGTGCTGGTGGAGCTGTTCGCGTGCCTACTGGTGGTGGGGGCCTGGGTGGGCACGGTGCTGTGGGCGTAGCCACGCCGGCTCTGGGATCGTCTCCCCCATGACGGACACGACGGAGTTCACGTTCAAGGGTTTCAGCGAGGCCGAACTGATCTACCTGCGTTCGCAGCACCTGGGCCGGCTCGCGACGGTGGACCCGACCGGGCAGCCGCAGGCGAACCCGGTGGGGTTCTTCCCGCAGGACGACGGGACGATCCTGGTGGGCGGGCTGGCGATGGGCACGACGAAGAAGTGGCGCAACCTCACCAAGAACCCCCGGCTGTCCCTCGTCGTGGACGACCTGGTCAGCACCCGTCCGTGGACGGTGCGCGGGATCGAGATCCGCGGCCGGGCCACGCTGGAGGTGGGCCCGCACTCCCTGGGCCCCCACTTCAGCCCGGAGGTCATCCGGATCCACCCGGACCGCGTCCTGACGTGGGGCCTGACGGACTAGGTCGTCTCGTTCGGGGCAGACGGCGAGGCCCCGCACGAAAATGCCGAGTGCGTCCGGTGCGGGCGCTGGTCTTATGCGCGGATGGAAAACAACCCCGAGGCGGAAGCCGCACTCGCAGACCCATGGCCGGCCCACTTCGCCGACCGCGGCCACCCGGGTGTCCGCCGGATCGGCGCCGGTGTCGAGGGCGTCGTCTACGGACTGGGCGAGGGCCGGGTCGCCAAGGTGTGGAACGGTCGGCCGCCGGCCGGTCTCGCCCTCACCCGTCAGGTGTACGCGGACATGGCGCGGCACCGCCTGGCGTTCTCCACTCCGGAGATCTTCGACGTCGAGGAGTACGAGGGCGTCCTGGTGACGTACGAGCGCGAGCTGCCCGGAGGCCCGATGAGGGTCGACTCCGCGCACGCGGCGTACGAGCGCGAGCTGTCCACCCGGCACACCGACACGCTGCTTTCGGTTCTGCGCGGCTTGGCCTCCGTTCCCGGCACCGACGCCATGCTCCGGTTGACCGTCCAGGGGGACGACCGTCCGCTGTGGCGGGACCACGACTGCTTCCGCGACGCGCTCGCGGCCCTGGTCGGCCGGGCCGCAGCCCGGCACGGGGCCGCCCTCGCGGCTCACGTCCCGGACTTCGAGGCGGGAGTGGAGCGCACGCAAAAGGCACTGCGCTCGCTCCCCGACGCCCCGGTGACGGCGATCCACGGTGACCTCGTACCGCCCAACATCCACGTCGACGAGGCCGGCCGGCCCGTCGCGGTGCTCGACTTCGGCTTCTACACGACCGCGGGCGACCCGGCCTTCGAGGCCGCCGTGTGCGCTGCCATCTGGGACATGTACGGGCCGCACGCGGAGGAGCACGCTGCGGAACTCACCGGGCTCTTCGCCCAAGAACTCGGCTACTCGCCGGCGACCCTGACCACCTATCAGGCCGCGTACGCCCTCACGACCTACGACCTCTTCGGCCTGGACGAGCGCGACGGCCACTTCCGCTGGTGCGCACAACAGCTGCGCCGCAAGCTCGTGTTCAGCACCTGAACCCACGACCGAAGCCCCCCACCCACCCGTCACCCGTTCCCCGGAGCTCCGCCCCGGACCCCCGCGCCTCAAACGCCGGCGGGGCTGGATGTGGTCGGCGCTCGACTCAGGACCTGGGGCAGAGCCCCAGGACCTCTCAGCCGTCCGGCGCTTGAGGACCGGGGTCTGGGGCGGCGCCCCCTGGGGGTCTCCCCGGACGGAGTCTGGGGGGATGGGTCCGGGCAGAGCCCGGGGAACGGGCGAAGGGCGGGTAGGGGACTTCGCCCCGCGCAGCGCCGCCACGCACCCGTCCCGGGTACGGGTCCGGGTGGCGACCCCACCCCGGCGGGGCAGGCCCAGCCGGGGTGGGGTACGACCCGAGAGGGGGCCGGGTGCGACCCGGGACAGGGTCCGACCCGGAGCCGGGTCCGACCCGGGCCCGGGGCCGGGTGCGGCCCGGGAGTGGCTGCGGTCAGGCTCGGCCCGTCCGCTTCGCGGAATAGTTCGCGCGGCCCTCCGCCGAGCGGAGCCTCCAGTCCCGCCTGATCTCCGCACGGAGCCGCGCATCGGTCTTCGCAACGATCCGCTGGTTCTCCCGCAGCAGCTTGCGGTAGCTCTCCAGCCGCCGCTCGGCCAGCTCCCCGGAGTCCACCGCGGCCCGCACCCCGCACCCCGGCTCCGCCTCGTGCGCGCAGTCGTGGAACCGGCACCGCTCCGCGTACTCCTCGATCTCCGAGAAGACCTGCCCGACGCCCGCCTCCGCGTCGAACAGCCCGACGCCCCGCAGCCCGGGGGTGTCGATCAGCACGCCACCGCCCGGCAGCGCGAGCAGGTTGCGCGTCGTGGTGGTGTGGCGGCCCTTGCCGTCGACCTCGCGCGCCGCCTGGACCTCCATCACTTCCTCCCCCAACAGCGCGTTGGCCAGCGTGGACTTGCCCGCGCCGGAAACCCCGAGGAGCACGCTCGTACCGCCCCCGACCACCGCGGCGAGCACGTCCGTGCCCTCCCCGGTCACCGAGGACACCGTGAGGACCGTGACCCCGGGGGCCGTGGCCTCCACGTCCTCGACGAGGTGGCCGAGGGTGACCGGGTCCGGGACGAGATCCGCCTTGGTCAGGACCACGAGCGGCTGCGCCCCCGATTCCCAGGCGAGTGCGAGGAACCGCTCGATGCGGCCGAGGTCCAGTTCGACCGCCAGTGACACCGCGATGATCGCGTGGTCGACGTTCGCGGCGAGGATCTGTCCCTCGGACCGCTGGGAGGAGGTGGACCGTACGAAAGCGGTCCGGCGCGGCAGGTACGTCTTCACGTAGCGCGGATTGCCGTGCGCCTCCAACACCGCCCAGTCGCCGGTGCAGATGACCCGGAGCGGGTCGTGCGGGGTGACGAAGGCGGTGTCGGCGCGGACGATGCCGTTCGCCGTCATGACATCGCACTGCCCGCGGTCGACCCGCACGACCCGGCCGGGCAGGAGGCCCTGGTCCGCGTACGGGGCGAACTCGGCCGCCCACGCTTCGTCCCAGCCGTAGGGGGCCAGGGCGTGCGGAAGCGACGAGGAGGAAGAGGAAGAGGAGGTGGTGAGAGAAGAAGCGGAGAAAGCGGAGAGAGACAAGGGAAACCCTTCACAGGGTGGCCCCGGCGGTGCGCGCCGCTATCGGGCGCGAAAAGAGGTGAGTAGTCAGCCGGAGACCACAGAAGTGACATTGATGATCTTCTGAGTGCGGGCAACGCCCTGCGCCATGACAGTCATCAATGAACTCACCTCCGGGTCTGCATACGTACTGACGAACCGTCCCGCACCGCTCTCGGCGGGAACGGCCCCACCGTAACAAGCACCCCCGGGCCCGCGCCACTTCTTTTACGGGAAGCCCGAAGCCGGGTTTCGAACTTACCGCCGGTCAGGCCGAACCGAGGAAATCGACGGTCAAGTCGGTTACGGAGACTAAGCTGTTCTGCATGGAGCGTACGGGAACCGCAGATTCTGAGACGATTTACGAGACACTCACCACGCCCGCTGCGTCGCGGAACGCCTCGATGATCGAGACGGCTCCCGACACCCGGCGGCGGATCCTGCGGGTCTCCATGGAGTTGTTCGGGGTCCACGGCTTCCACGAGACCTCGCTGCGGGAGATCGCCGAACGGGTGGGCGTCTCCAAGCCGGCGGTGCTCTACCACTTCCCCGGCAAGGCCGACATCCTCGGCGCCCTCATGGAGCCGATGCTCCGCGATCTGGCGGCCGCCCTGGCCCGCGCCGCGGCAGCCGGCGCGTCCGACGAGCCCAACGGCCCCGGCGCGTCCTCCGGCCCGTCGGACCGGGCCCGGTGGGCCGCCATCGAGGGGGTGCTCGACGTCTGGCTGGAGCACCGCCTGCTGCTCCGCCTCAACCTCCAGGACACGGCCCCCGCCACCCCCGGCCCGGCCTTCGCCCGCCTGCGCGACGCCATGCTCCGGGCCAACTTCCTGGTCGCGGGGCCGAATCCCGGCTTCGCGGAACGGGTACGGGCGTCCCAGGCCGTCGCCATGCTCTCCGACCCGGTGGTGCTCTTCGCCGACGCCCCCGTCCCGGCCCTGCGCGAGGCCGTCCTGGACGGCGTACGCCGCCTGCTCGACGGCGCGCACGGATCGCACGGGCCGCAGGGGTCGAACGCTCCGCACAAACCCGACGGCCCGGCCCGGCCCGCGTCGGGGGGCCGGCGCGGGCGGCCCGCCGCCATGAGCCCGGCCATGATCGAAGCCGCCCGCCGGATGCACGCGGCGGGCAGCGGGGCCACCGCGATCGCCGCCGCCCTCGGCGTCTCCCGGGCCACGGTCTACCGGCACCTCCCCGAGGAGGAGGACACCGAGTGACCGGCCCGGGCTCGCCCGACGGCCTCCGGGCCCGCCCCCGCCCACCGGTGTCCGATTCGTTCAAGACCGGCCCGGCCGGGCGTGCCTAGGGTGAGTTCATGACTCCCCGACTCGACATGATCGGCATCGTCGTCTCCGACATGGCCGCATCGCTCGCCTTCTACCGCCGCCTCGGCATCGACGTGCCCGCCGTGGCCGACGCCCAGCCGCACGTCGAAACCGTCCTGCCGGGCGGGCAGCGGATCGGCTGGGACACGGAAGAGGTCATCCGCTCCTTCGACCCGTCCTGGACCCGCCCCACGAGCGACGGCCGGGTGGGGCTGGCGTTCCTGTGCGACTCCCCCGCCGAGGTGGACTCGCTGTACGCGGAACTGACGGAGTCCGGGCACACGGGCCACCTGAAGCCCTGGGACGCCTTCTGGGGGCAGCGCTACGCCGTCGTCCTGGACCCGGACGGCTCCGGGATCTCCCTCTTCGCACCGACCGAGCCCGCCGCGTAGGCACCCGGCGTGGTCCCGGCCAGGGCCCGCACCTCGCGGGTGTAGTGGGCCTGGTCGGCGTATCCGGCCGCCGCCGCCACCGCCGCCTGCGGCAGCCCGCGCCGGGCCAGCGCGAGGGCCCGCTGGAGGCGCAGGATCCGCCCCAGGGTCCGGGGCCCGTAGCCGAAGGCGTCGAGCGAGCGGCGGTGCAGTTGCCGCTCCCCCAGGCCGACCGCCCCCGCGACGGCGGCCACGCCCTGCCCGGCCCGCAGCCGGGCCGCGACCTCGGCGACGAGCGGGTCCGGGTGCCCGCCGTCGGCCGCGCGGAGCCGGGCCAGCTCCTCCAGTCCCGCGCGGGGATCCCCGTACGAGGCCACGCGCGCGGTGAGGCGCCGCACCTCGGCGGCGGGCCACAGGTCGGCCAGCTCGACCCGCCGGTCGCGCAGCAGGCGGGCCGGTACGCCGAGCAGCGCGGGCGCCGTGCCGGGGGCGAGCCTGATCCCGGCGAAGCCGGAGCCCGGGACTTCTCCGGCGGGGTGCGGGGCGGTGTCGGGTCCGGCCACCAGGAGCCGGCCTTCCACCCACAGCAGGTCCATGCACCCGTCGGGCAGCACGATGCCGGCGCCGGCCCCGCCGGCCCGCCAGAGCACCGCTCCGGCGACCATCAGGGACGGCCGTTCCTCGTACCGTGCCTCGTGCCGTTCCTCGTGCCGTTCCTCGGACCCCGAGCCGGGCACGGCGTCATCCGCCCGATCCGTCACGGACACCACGCTACGGCGGTGGTCAGTGCTTGCGCAGGCGGGAGTGGTAGTCCTCCGGCGGCAGGAACCTCGACCAGCGCTCCGGGAACTCCGAGGGCATGCCCCCGTCCTCGTCCCCGTCGTCGTCCTCCGACTCCCCCTCGGCCAGGGCCCGCCAGGCGGCCGCCCGGGCCACGAGCTGGGCGGCCTCCGCCTCGCGGACCCGCTCGTTCGCCTCGCGCGCCGCCGCCGTGGCCACGGAGGGCCAGACCCGGTCGATCGCGGCGTTGACGGCGGCCCCGACGAGGACGGCGAAGGCCGAGATGCCGATCCACAGCAGGATCGCCACGGGGGCGGCCAGCGATCCGTAGATGGTCGGCCCCTCCACCGTGTTGGTGAGGTAGATCCGCAGCAGGAACGAGCCGAGCACCCACATGGCGAGGGCGACCAGCGCGCCGGGCACGTCCTCGATCCAGGGCGAGCGGACCGGGACGGAGACGTGGTAGAGCGTGGTCAGGAAGGCGATGGAGAGCAGCGTGACGACGGGCCAGTACAGGACCGCGATCACCTCGGTGCTCCAGGGCACCAGCCGCACCACCGCGTCCGGGCCGACCACCATCAGCGGCAGCACGATGGCGCCGATCAGCAGGGCGGCGATGTAGAGGACGAAGGCGAGCAGCCGGGTCTTGACGATGCCGCGGTGTCCGTCGAGGCCGTACATGACCGTGATGGTGTCGATGAAGACGTTGACGGCGCGCGAGCCCGACCAGAGGGCGAAGGCGAATCCGAGGGAGATGAGGTCGGGGCGGCCCCGGCCGGTGACGTCGTCGAGCATCGGTTTGGCGATGTCGTTGACGCCCCGGTCGGAGAGGACCGTGCCGACCGCGCGCAGGATGTTCTCCTCGATGCTGGCGACGGTCGTACCGCCCGACCAGCCGTCCACGTACCCGAGGAGGCCCAGCAGGCCCAGGAAGAGCGGGGGCAGCGAGAGCAGGGTGAAGAAGGCCGCTTCGGCGGCGAGTCCGAGGATCCGGTACTCGATGCACGAGTTCACGGTGTCTTTGAGCAGCAGCCACGCCATCTTGCGCTTGGAGACGTTGCGGTAGAGGGCGCGGGCCCGGTGGAGGCGTCCCGGAATCCGCTCGGGTGTTTCTTTTGCGTGCTGCACGTCCTTACGGTATCGGCATGGCAGCCACCACCCACACAGTCAGCAATCAGGCCCCGCCTCTCGTGGGCCACGACGTATACGGCAGCGACCGGGTCCTGAGCGAGGGGGTGGAGCGGCACCTCGCGGACGCCGCGCCCGAACTCGCCGCGGAGGTAAGGGAAGAGCTCACGGATCTGGGGCGTGCGGCCGGGTCCCGGCAGGCGCAGGACTGGGGGACGCAGGCGAACGAGAACCCGCCGAAGCTGCGGACGCACGACCGTTACGGCAACCGGATCGACGAGGTGGAGTTCCATCCCTCGTGGCACCGGCTGCTCGGGCACGCCGTGGGCGCCGGGCTCACCGACGCCTGGGGGCGGCCGGCGGGTCATCTGCGGCGGGCGGCCGGGTTCTTCGTGTGGTCGCAGGCGGAGGCGGGGCACGGGTGTCCGGTCTCGATGACGCACGCGGCGGTACCGGCGCTGCGGACCGATCCGGAGCTGGCCGCCGAATGGGAGCCGCGGCTGACCTCGCACGTGTACGAGGAGGGGCTGCGGCCGGCCGGGCAGAAGGCCGGGGTGCTCTTCGGAATGGGCATGACGGAGAAGCAGGGCGGCAGCGACGTCCGGGCGAACACGACGGCGGCGGTGCCGCTGGACGCCCCGGGCGAGTACCTGCTGACGGGGCACAAGTGGTTCTGCTCGGCGCCGATGTGCGACGGGTTCCTGGTGCTGGCGCAGGTAGCCCACTCGGACAGGGACAGGCTGACCTGCTTCCTGGTGCCGCGGGTGCTGCCGGACGGGACGCGGAACGTCTTCGCGATCCAGCGGCTGAAGGACAAGCTGGGCAACCGGTCGAACGCGTCGAGCGAGGTGGAGTTCGACGGGACGTGGGCGCGGCGGGTGGGCGAGGAGGGCCGGGGGGTGCGGACCATCCTCGAGATGGTCGCGGCGACCCGGCTGGACTGCGTGATCGGTTCGGCCTCACTGATGCGGCAGGCGCTGACACAGGCCGCTCACCACACGGAGCACCGCTCTGCTTTCGGAGCACCGCTCATCGACCAGCCGCTGATGCGCAACGTGCTCGCCGACCTCGCTCTGGAGTCGGAGGCCGCCACCACCCTCACGCTCCGCCTCGCGGCCGCGTACGACGCCGTCCAGAGCTCGGGCAACGAGCAGGAGCGGGCCTTCCTGCGCATCGCGGTGCCCGCCGCGAAGTACTGGGTGACCAAGCGCTGTACGCCGATGGTGGCGGAGGCCCTGGAGTGCCTGGGCGGAAACGGCTACGTCGAGGAGTCCGGGATGCCCCGGCTGCTGCGCGAGTCCCCGCTGAACTCCATCTGGGAGGGATCGGGCAACGTCCAGGCCCTCGACGTGCTGCGCGCCCTCCAGCGCGAGCCGCAGGCGCTGAACGCCTTCCTCCAGGAGGTCGGCCTGGCGCGCGGCGCCGACCATCGGCTGGATTCGGCCATCAAGAACCTGTTGACCGAGCTCGCGGACCTGGAGGGCATCGAGGCACGGGCCCGGCGGGTCGTGGAGCGGATGGCCATGGTGCTGCAGGGATCCCTGCTGGTGCGCTGGGCCCCGCCGGAGGTGGCCGACGCCTTCTGCGCCTCGCGCCTTGGCGGTGACTGGGGCGCGGCCTTCGGCACGCTGCCCCACAGTCTGGATCTGGGATCCGTGGTGGAACGGGCCCGGATCGCGGGCTAGCGGAGGGCCCCAACCCTCCGGAAGCGGGCTCATGCGGAGGGCCCCAACCCTCCGAAAAGCACTGTGGTGCGGGATCCGGGCCCGTTGACCTGGATCAGGGATGGCGCCGCGCCGACTCGGCACCACCCCTGATCCGAGAAGCCCCGAGGAAGGAGCTGTCACGTCGCTCGGCGACGTCCGCACAGTTTCGATCGGGCGACCGGGACTTGGCGAGAGTTGCAAGACGTTGCAACCTTTGACTTGGAACCGCCCGTCGGACGTACCGGTCCGCGCCTGGAAGCGGCGCGGACCGGACGGCCCCGCCGGGCGGGAACCGTCGTACGCATGTTCGGCACGGGGAGGTTCCGGTGGTCCACACCACAGGCAGCGGGGTCGGTGCGGCACGCATCTCGGCCATGGACGCGCGGGAGGCCGCGCGTCTGCTCAAGGGGGTACGGGCGGCCGCGCTCGCCGGGGACCGGCCGCCGGCCGCGCCGCGCCCGGAGATCGCCGAGTCCTGGCGCCGGATGATGGCGGGCGGGGTCCACCCTGATCGCGACAGCCGCTCGCGGATGCTGTCGGCCGCCGAGACCGAGGAGCGGCGCCAGACCTCTCCGCTACGGGAACTGCTGCCCGTCCTGCGCGAAGGACTGCTGCCCTCCCTGGACGAGTCCCTGCACATCATGGTCGTCGCCGACGCCGACGGGCGGCTCCTGTGGCGGGAGGGCCACTCCTCGATCCTGCGCAACGCGGACCGGCTCGGCTTCGGTGTGGGCGCCCACTGGGACGAGGCGGTGGTCGGCACCAACGGGGTCGGCACCGCCCTGGTGACCCGCAGACCGGTCCAGGTGTTCTCGGCGGAGCACTTCGTCTCCAGCCACCACGACTGGACCTGCGCCGGGGCCCCCGTACGGGACCCCCGCGACGGGCAGCTGCTGGGGGTCCTCGACGTCAGCGGGCCGCTGGCCACCATGCACCCGGCGACCCTGACGTGGGTGAGCTCGGTGGCCCGGCTCGCGGAGCGGGAGCTGCGGGTACGGCACCTGGAGTCGCTGGAACGGCTGCGGGCGGTGGCGGCCCCGCTGCTGGCCAGGATGCCGGGGCGGGCGCTGGCCCTGGACGCCAACGGCTGGACGGCGGCCGTCACGGGGCTCGCCCCGACGGAGCGGATCCCGCTGCCCAAGACCTTCGGGCCGGGCCGGGTGTGGATACCGCAGCTCGGCGACTGCCTGGTGGAGCCACTGCCGGGCGGCTGGCTGGTGACCGTCACCGAGTCCCGTACCGGCGCCGGGGCGGCGGCCCGCGTCGTCCTCGACCTCAGCCGGCCGGGGGCGTGGCGGGCCACCGTCTACGGGGCTGCGGGGAGCTGGTCCCAGGAGCTGAGCCCGCGCCACGCGGAGCTGCTGTTCCTGCTGGCGGAGTCCCCCCGGGGGCGCTCGGCGGCGGAGCTCGCGCAGGAGCTGTTCGGGGATCCGACGCGCACGGTGACGGTCCGCGCGGAGATCTCCCGGATCCGCCGCAACCTCGGCGGCGTGCTGGCCCACCGCCCGTACCGCTTCGCGCACGACGTGGAGGTGGAGCTGATCCGCCCGGGGAACCCGGCCGCCCTGCTGCCGCACTCCACGGCACCGGCGGTGATCAGCGCCCGGCTGGGCCATCCGGGGACCGGCGTGATTCCCTGACGGGCATGAGCACGAGCACGAGCACACTGACCACCTGGTCCCTGGAAATGACCGCACCGTCCGACCTCGTCGTGGCTGCCGTCCCGGGCCCGGAGATCCGGATCGTCCGGTCGGAGGTCCCCTCTCCCGAGTTCAGCCGGTTCCTCTACGCCTCGGTGGGCGGCGACATCCACTGGACGGACCGCCTGTCGCTGACGCGTGCGCAGTGGGTGGAGCAGCTGGACCGTCCCGGCGTGGAGACGTGGGTGGCGTACGACCGGGGCACCCCGGCGGGGTACGTGGAACTCGACCCGCAGCCCGACGGTGTGGTGGAGATCATGTACTTCGGCCTCCTCCCCGACTTCCGGGGGCGACGCATCGGCGGCCACCTGCTGACCGTGGGCGTCGAGCGGGCCTGGTCGCTGGCCGAGCGCTGGCCGGAGCTGACCCCGACGCGGCGCGTCTGGCTGCACACGTGCAGCGACGACGGCCCGACCGCCATGGCGAACTACCTCCGGCGCGGCTTCAAGGTATTCAAGGAGGAGACGGAGGAGAAGGCCGTCGCCCCCACCCCGGGACCCTGGCCGGGCGCGTAGTCCTGCGGGGCGGGACGGGGCGACCCTGCGGGGCTGTCCCCTCCCCGCCCTCCCCGCCCTTCCGCCGTTCGCCGCCCCCCGGGGCTCCGCCCCGGACCCCGCGCCTCGAACGCCGGCGAGGCTGAATACGACCTGGGGCCGACGGGCCCAAAGGGGCTCCTGAGGTGACCCCCGTCACCGGGATCTTGCGATGCGAGACGAGTTCGTCCGGATTGTGGACAGTAGTGGACTCCTCCAATCGCCCCATGCCACGCTTCCGCCATGAACGGAGCTGGAATTGCCTTGGTGAGTCGGCGGCACGTCGACCTCGGCCGCATGTCCAGCGCCATCTGTCCGGCGCGCTGACGCACAGCACCGCCGCGACAGCGCCCCGCACCGACGTCGCCGCGGAAGCGAACACACCGCCCGCCCTCGTCACCACCGCAGTCCCCTGTAGGCCGGTCGTCGCCCCAAAAAGGCGGCGAAACAGCCACATCCGCTCCACGCGCGCCAGGGGTCACGCCGCCGCTCCCCCTGCCCCTGCCTCGAGCCGCCGAAGAAGGACGTACCGCCATGGCCGCCACCCCCGATACGACCGCAGCCGCCGCACCCGCCGCCGCCGCGCGCCGCAAGACCGGCCGTCACCGCGGTGAGGGCCAGTGGGCCGTCGGCCACCACACGCCCCTCAACGGCAACGAGCAGTTCAAGAAGGACGACGACGGTCTCAATGTGCGGGCGCGCATCGAGAACATCTACTCCAAGGCGGGCTTCGACTCGATCGACCCCAACGACCTGCGCGGCCGTATGCGCTGGTGGGGCCTCTACACCCAGCGCAAGCCCGGGATCGACGGCGGCAAGACCGCGATCCTGGAGCCGGAGGAGCTGGACGACAAGTACTTCATGCTGCGCGTCCGCATCGACGGCGGCCGGCTGACCACCGAGCAGCTGCGCGTCATCGGCGAGATCTCCGAGGAGTTCGCCCGCGGCACCGCCGACCTCACGGACCGGCAGAACGTGCAGTACCACTGGATCCGCATCGAGGACGTCCCGGAGATCTGGCGCCGTCTGGAGGCCGTCGGCCTCTCGACCACCGAGGCCTGCGGTGACACCCCCCGTGTGATCCTCGGCTCGCCCGTCGCCGGCATCGCGCTGGACGAGATCATCGACGGCACCCCCGCCATCGATGAGATCTACGCCCGCATCGTGGGCAACCCCGCCTTCTCGAACCTGCCCCGCAAGTTCAAGTCCGCGATCTCCGGCTCGCCGCTGCTCGACGTGGCGCACGAGATCAACGACATCGCCTTCGTGGGCGTGAACCACCCCGAGCACGGCCCCGGCTTCGACGTCTGGGTCGGCGGCGGTCTCTCCACCAACCCGAAGCTGGGTGTGCGCCTGGGCACCTGGGTCTCGCTCGACGAGGTCCCGGACATCTACGAGGGCGTCATCTCGATCTTCCGCGACTACGGCTACCGCCGGCTGCGCACCCGCGCCCGCCTGAAGTTCCTCGTCGCCGACTGGGGCCCGGCCAAGTTCCGCCAGGTCCTGGAGGACGAGTACCTCAAGCGCAAGCTGACCGACGGCCCCGCGCCCGAGCAGCCCAGCGGCCAGTGGCGCGACCACGTCGGCGTGCACCAGCAGCAGGACGGCAAGTTCTACGTCGGCTTCGCGCCCCGCGTGGGCCGTGTCGACGGCGCCACCCTGACGAAGATCGCCGCGGTCGCCGAGCAGCACGGTTCCGGCCGGCTGCGCACCACCGCCGAGCAGAAGATGATCGTGCTCGACATCGAGGCGGGCCAGGTCGACTCGGTCGTCGCGGCCCTGGAGGCGCTGGACCTGCGGGTCAACCCGTCCCCGTTCCGCCGCGGCACGATGGCCTGCACCGGCATCGAGTTCTGCAAGCTGGCCATCGTCGAGACGAAGGCGCGCGGCGCCTCGCTGATCGACGAACTGGAGCGCCGCCTGCCGGGGTTCGCCGAGCCGCTCACCATCAACATCAACGGCTGCCCGAACGCCTGCGCCCGTATCCAGGTGGCGGACATCGGTCTCAAGGGCCAGCTGGTCCTGGACGACGACGGCAACCAGGTCGAGGGCTACCAGGTCCACCTGGGCGGCGCACTCGGACTGGAGGCCGGATTCGGCCGCAAGGTCCGCGGGCTCAAGGTCACCTCGGCCGGTCTGCCGGACTACGTCGAGCGGGTCGTCTCGCGCTTCGAGAAGCAGCGCGAGGACGGCGAGCGCTTCGCCGCCTGGGTCACCCGTGCGAAGGACGAGGACCTGTCGTGAACGCAGTGAACGACACGAGGAGCACAGTGTGAGCGAGCGCGCCGCACCGTTCTACTGCCCGTACTGCGGCGACGAGGACCTGTTCCCGAACGAAACAGGCCACGGCGCCTGGGAATGCAGGGCCTGCAATCGAGCCTTCCAGCTGAAGTACCTCGGGCTGCTGGCCCGGGGTGTTCAGTCCAACGACGCTGGAGGGGACGAGATATGACCACGATTCAGGACGCCGATCTCAAGACCGCCGACCTCAAGGCGCTGGCCGAGCAGGCGGGCCGGGACCTGGAAGACGCCACCCCGCTGGAGATCCTCACCTGGGCGGCCGAGACCTTCGGCAAGAAGTTCGCCGTGACCTCCTCCATGGAGGACGCGGTCGTCGCCCACCTCGCCTCCCGCGCCTTCGCCGGCGTGGACGTGGTCTTCCTCGACACGGGCTACCACTTCGAGGAGACCATCGGCACCCGTGACGCGGTCGAGGCCGTGATGGACGTCAACGTCATCACGCTCACCCCGCGCCAGAGCGTCGCCGAGCAGGACGCCGAGTACGGCCCCAAGCTGCACGACCGCGATCCCGACCTGTGCTGCGCGCTGCGCAAGGTCAAGCCCCTCGAAGAAGGCCTGACCGCGTACGACGCCTGGGCCACGGGCCTGCGCCGCGACGAGTCCCCGACCCGCGCGAACACCCCGGTGGTCGGCTGGGACGAGAAGCGGCGGAAGGTCAAGGTCTCGCCGATCGCCCGGTGGACCCAGGACGACGTGGACGCGTACGTCCTGGAGCACGGCGTGCTCACCAACCCGCTGCTGATGGACGGTTACGCCTCCGTCGGCTGCGCCCCCTGCACCCGCCGGGTGGCGGAGGGCGAGGACGCCCGCGCCGGCCGCTGGGCCGGGCGCGGCAAGACCGAGTGCGGACTGCACGGCTGATGACCACCACCAACACGGCAACCGGCACGGCCACCGGCAAGACCAACGCACGTACAGAACCGACGGAGACGAACCAGATGAGCGTGAGCGACCAGGGCGCCACCGTGTGGCTGACCGGGCTGCCGAGCGCGGGCAAGACCACCATCGCCTACGCGCTGGCCGAGCGGCTGCGCGCCGAGGGCCACCGCGTGGAGGTCCTCGACGGCGACGAGATCCGCGAGTTCCTCTCCGCCGGGCTCGGCTTCAGCCGTGAGGACCGGCACACCAACGTGCAGCGGATCGGCTTCGTCGCCGAACTCCTCGCGTCCAACGGCGTGAAGGCGCTCGTCCCGGTGATCGCGCCGTTCGCGGACAGCCGTGAGGCCGTCCGCAAGCGGCACACCGCCGAGGGCACGAGCTACCTCGAAGTGCACGTGGCCACTCCGGTGGAGGTGTGCTCCGAGCGTGACGTGAAGGGCCTGTACGCCAAGCAGGCGGCGGGCGAGATCTCCGGTCTGACCGGGGTCGACGACCCGTACGAGGCACCGGAGTCCCCGGACCTCCGTATCGAGTCGCACACGCAGTCCGTACAGGAGTCGGCTTCGGCCCTGCACGCGCTGCTCACCGAGAGGGGTCTGGCATGACCGCCACCGTCGCACACGTCCACGAAGGGACGGACGCGCCCTACGCGCTGTCGCACCTCGACGCCCTCGAATCGGAGGCCGTGCACATCTTCCGCGAGGTGGCGGGCGAGTTCGAGAAGCCGGTGATCCTCTTCTCCGGCGGCAAGGACTCCATCGTCATGCTGCACCTGGCGCTGAAGGCGTTCGCGCCCGCGCCGGTGCCGTTCACCCTGCTCCACGTGGACACGGGTCACAACTTCCCCGAGGTCCTGGACTACCGCGACCGCGCGGTCGCCAAGCACGGCCTGCGCCTGCACGTGGCCTCCGTCCAGGAGTACATCGACGCCGGCAAGCTCCGCGAGCGTCCCGACGGCGTCCGCAACCCGCTGCAGACCGTCCCCCTCACGGAGGCGATCCAGCAGCTCAAGTTCGACGCCGTCTTCGGCGGCGGCCGCCGCGACGAGGAGAAGGCCCGCGCCAAGGAGCGCGTCTTCTCCCTGCGCGACGAGTTCTCCCAGTGGGACCCGCGCCGCCAGCGCCCCGAGCTGTGGCAGCTCTACAACGGCCGCCACGCACCGGGCGAGCACGTGCGCGTCTTCCCGCTGTCCAACTGGACCGAGCTGGACGTGTGGCAGTACATCGCCCGCGAGAAGATCGAACTGCCGGAGATCTACTTCGCCCACGAGCGCGAGGTCTTCCAGCGCAACGGCATGTGGCTGACGGCCGGCGAGTGGGGCGGCGCCAAGGACGGCGAGACCACCGAGACCCGCCTGATCCGCTACCGCACCGTCGGTGACATGTCCTGCACCGGTGCCGTCGACTCCGACGCCACCACGCTGGACGCCGTGATCACCGAAATCGCCGCCTCCCGCCTCACCGAGCGGGGCGCGACCCGCGCCGACGACAAGCTGTCCGAGGCCGCGATGGAAGACCGCAAGCGCGAAGGGTACTTCTAGAAATGACCTCCACCACCGAGCAGTTCGCCGATCTCTCGGCGACCACGCTGCTGCGCTTCGCTACCGCGGGCTCCGTCGACGACGGCAAGTCCACCCTGGTCGGCCGCCTCCTGCACGACTCCAAGTCGGTCCTCACCGACCAGCTGGAAGCCGTGGAGCGGGTCTCGGCCAGCCGCGGTCAGGACACCCCCGACCTGGCGCTGCTCACCGACGGCCTGCGGGCCGAGCGGGAGCAGGGCATCACCATCGACGTGGCCTACCGCTACTTCGCGACCGCCCGGCGCCGGTTCATCCTGGCCGACACCCCCGGGCACGTGCAGTACACCCGGAACATGGTCACCGGCGCCTCCACGGCCGACCTCGCCGTGGTGCTGGTCGACGCCCGCAACGGCGTGATCGAGCAGACCCGCAGGCACGCCGCCGTCGCGGCCCTCCTCCGGGTCCCCCACGTGGTCCTCGCCGTCAACAAGATGGACCTCGTGGGCTACGAGGAGACCGTCTTCGCGAAGATCGCCGAGGAGTTCACCGCGTACGCCACGGGCCTCGGGGTCCCGGAGATCACCGCGATCCCGATCTCCGCCCTGGCCGGCGACAACGTGGTGGAGCCCTCCGCGAACATGGACTGGTACGGCGGCCCCACGGTGCTGGAGCACCTGGAGACCGTCCCGGTCAGCCACGACCTCACCGCCTGCCCGGCGCGTTTCCCGGTGCAGTACGTGATCCGTCCGCAGACCGCCGAGCACCCGGACTACCGGGGCTACGCGGGCCAGATCGCCTCCGGCGTGCTGCGCGTCGGCGAGGCCGTCACCGTCCTGCCGTCGGGCCGCACCTCGGTCATCGAGGGCATCGACGCGCTCGGCGAGAGCGTCGACATCGCGTGGGCCCCGCAGTCGGTGACCCTGCGTCTGAAGGACGACATCGACATCTCGCGCGGCGACCTGATCGCACCGTCGTCGAGCTCCCCCGCCACCACGCAGGACGTCGTGGCGACGGTCTGCCACGTGGCGGACCAGCCCCTCGCCGTGGGCGCCCGGGTGCTGATCAAGCACACGACGCGCACGGTGAAGGCGATCGTCAAGGAGATCCCCTCGCGGCTGACCCTGGACGACCTGTCCCAGCACCCGAACCCCGGGCAGCTCGTGGCCAACGACATCGGCCGAGTCGTCGTCCGTACCGCCGAGCCGCTCGCGCTCGACTCGTACGCCGACTCGCGCCGCACCGGCTCCTTCCTCTTGATCGACCCGGCGGACGGCACGACGCTGGCGGCCGGCATGGTCGGCGAATCCTTCGCCTCGACCGCCGAGACCACCATCCAGGCTGATGAGGAAGGGTGGGACTTCTGATCATGCTTGCCGATATCTACTCCACCTTCGCGAAGGAGGGCGGCCGCGTAGGCAGCGGCTCCCTCGGCAGCGGCACGGGAGGCGTGGGGCGATGTGCGTGATGACGTACGCGCACCGCATGCGCGCCCACACCCCCCACGAGCCGTACCTGCCCTTGCTCAGCAAACGAAGACGTGCGTCTTGACACGACGCTACGAGAGGAAGTCCTCCCGTGCCTGCCATCGGTACCTCCGCTAAGACCCTGCGCCGCAGCATCGTCGCCGCTGCCGCCCTCCCGCTCCTGATCGGCGCGCTCGCCTCCTGCGGCTACGGTTCCGAGGCCAAGAAGGACGACGCTCCCGCGAAGGAGAACGTCGCCGCCGACGCCAAGAAGCTGTCGGCCTCCGAGGTCCGCATCGGCTACTTCCCCAACCTGACCCACGCCACCGC
>NZ_JBHVYI010000095.1:0-31211 GCF_042880975.1 Streptomyces sp. NPDC058289 | reverse complement strand
CGTCAAGGGTGGCCGAAGGCCATCGCGTAGCGACGCGACGCAGGAGCGCCCTTGACGGACCGTCCCACCACGGAAGGACGCTCGACTGCCGGGACGCCGCCCGGCACCCCACGCAGCCACCGCCGGCCCGCAGCACACCCGACCCACCCACCCGCCGCCTCTCCGACCCACCGGCGCACGCACCCCCCGGGCACCCCCTCACCCGGTAACCTCGCCCGAATGACGGCACTTTCCCACCACAGCAATGGTCACGTCGAGCAACCGGGTCGCGACGGGGTCACCTCGACCGCCGAGGCCGATCCGCATGCCATCGGGCCGGTGCAGACCTCGTACGCCCCCGATCGCGACGGGGATCCCGATCCCGGCGAGATCGTGTGGACCTGGGTTCCGTACGAGGAGAACGACGGGCGCGGCAAGGACCGGCCGGTCCTGGTCGTGGCCCGGGAAGAGGGCGGCACGCTCCTGGCGGTGCAGTTGTCCAGCAAGCGGCACGACCACGACCGGGAGTGGGTCCCCATCGGGACCGGACCGTGGGACAGCGCGGGACGGGAGTCCTGGGTGGACGTGGACCGGGTGCTGCGCGTACACGAGGACGGCATGCGGCGTGAGGCCTGCGCACTGGACCTGGGCCGGTTCCAGCTCGTCGTGGACCGACTCCGCGAGCGGTACGGCTGGCGCTAACTGCGGCCTCGACCTGGACCAGAACCGGGCCTGCTCCTCGACCAGGGCCTGCCCCCAGACCAAGCCTGCTCCTAACCCGGGACCCGGCGGTCTGCTGCGCAGCGTCCACTCGGGCAAGTGCCTCGACGCCCCGGGCTGGGCCACCGCCAACGGCGCCCGGGTCGGACTGTGGGACTGCATGCCCACGGCCACCAACAGCACTGGCGAGGCGGACCGGCACAGGGCCCCAGGGCCCGGGGCGCTACGGCGAGCGGGTCTTCCGCCCCGAGGCCGGCGGCGAGGGGGCCCGGATCGACCTCGGCTCCCTCACCTACGACGCGCGGAAACCCGAAGCGCCCGAAGCCCCCGGCGCTCCAAAGCCCCATAGGCGTCCGCGGCAGTCGGGGTGTCCAGCCGGCTACTCCCGGGTAGGCCTGCTCCGTCCGGGTGTTGTACGGTCCCTCCCGTCAACGGAATGTCCGCGGAACGTCCGTGCAACGTCTGCGGAACGTCCGCGGAACGTCCGCGGATCGGCAACGGAACGCCCGCGGAAGGATGGTGCCGTGCGTCGTCCCACACGTGCGCCACGGTCGATGAGTGAGGCGGTCGTCCATGGCGGACCATGACCTGTCGGGTTTCGAGCGCGTGGCGTTCACCCACGGGGGCACCACGCGTCCCGTCCTGCGCCGCGGCAGCGGGCCCGCGGTGATCGTGATCGCGGAGATTCCCGGGATCACCCCGAAGGTGCTGGAGTTCGCCGAGCGGGTGGCCGCGCTCGGCTGCACCGCGGTGCTCCCGGTGCTCTTCGGCACGCCCGGCCACGACCCCCACCCCAAGGCCCACGGCCTGCTGCGCGGCGCGCTGTACACCGCGTCCAGCCTGTGGAACGTGTGCGTGAGCCGGGAGTTCACCGTCCTGGCCACCGGCCGGACTTCGCCCGTCGTGAACTGGCTGCGCGCGCTGTCCGCGGACGAGCACAAGCGCTGCGGCGGCCCGGGCGTGGGCGCCGTCGGCATGTGCCTGACCGGCGGCTTCGCCCTCGCCATGGCCGTCGACGAGCACCTCCTCGTGCCCGTCCTGTCGCAGCCGTCCCTCCCCCTGGGCATCACCGCCCGCCGGCGGGACGGCATCGACATCTCCCCCGAGGACCTCGCCACCGTCCGGGGACGCTGCGAGCGCGAGGGCCTGCAGGTGCTGGGGCTGCGCTTCAAGAGCGACCGGCTCACGCCCGGGGCCCGTTTCGCGTTCCTGCGCCGCGAGCTCGGTGACGCCTTCATCGCCGTCGAGCTGGAGGACGAGGACGCCAACCCCGAAGCCGTGATGCCGCCGCACTCCGTCCTCACCGAGCACCTCGTCGACCGGCCCGGGCAGCCCACCCGCGCGGCGCTGGACCAGGTGCTCGACCTCTTGCGGACCCGCCTGCTCCCGAACGCGACCTAGCCCTACGCCTACCCCTGCCCCACCCCCGCCAGCACCCGCTCGAACGTCTCCCGCGTCTCCGACTTCCGGTCGAGCACGCCGAACACCACCCGTTCGAACACACCGGCGAACCGTCCCGCCAGCAGCCCGCGGAAGGCCTCCGCCACCTGGGCAGGGTCGTTCTGGAAGACCCCGCACCCCCAGGCCCCCAGCACCAGCCCCCGGTACCCGTGCAGCGCGGCCACTTCCAGGACCATCTCCGCGCGGCGCGCGAGGGCGGCGGGGATCTCCGGCACGCGGTCCGGCTCCTGGCGGCGGATGGTGCCCGCGTTCGGGGCCGGTGAGGTGAGGAATCCGGCCCGGAAGGGGGTGTCCAGCAGGTTGCCCCTGTCGTCGCGGAAGACGGGCACCCCGGGGGAGTGAATCACCCGGTCGGTGTAGAAGGTGCTGACCTCGGCGCGGTGGACCTCGTAGTACTCCGGGGCCTCCAGGAGGGTCTCGTACAACGCCGAGGCGCGACAGAGAGCCTCCTCCTGAGCCTTGGCGCCGCGGACGTAGCCGCCCCCGGGATTCCGGGCCGAAGCGAAGTTCAGGACGGCCACGGAAACGGTCCCGGGGCGTTCCCCGTACTCGCCGGCGAGCCTGCGGGCGGCGACCGTGCTGCTCTCGCCGGTGACCTCGATGGAGGTCCGGCGGGCGTCCCGGCCGTCCGGCTCGCCTGGAATGACCCGGTTTGGGCCATATATTCTGGTTCCTGCCTTGGCCTCCGCCACGGCGGCGGCAAGCGAGACCTGCCGTCCCGACCGCGTTCGGTATCCGCCGGCCGCCACGATCTCCGCATTCTCCCGCGCGATCTCGCGCAATCTGCCGCTCATGCGGTGATCTTCGGCGCTCCGGCACGGCGCCGCAATGGATTTGTGCCCCAAAGGACGGGTAGGCACGGGTGATGTCACAGCCGACGACAGGAGACGAGGGCCCCGTCATGCCCCAGGACTCACTCACCCGACTGACCGAAGCCACCGCCGAGGAGCTGATCCACGGCATCTGTTTCAAGACCGGCCCGCCCCGCCTGCTGGGCGCGGAGCTCGAATGGCTGGTGGTCGACGCGGAGCGACCCGACCGGCCCGTCTCCCACGACCGCCTGGCCGCCGCGCACGACGCGGCCCGCGCCCTCCCCCTCGGTTCCGGCGTCACCGTCGAGCCCGGCGGCCAGCTGGAGCTCAGCTCGGCCCCCGCCACCTCCCTGACCGGCTGCGTCGACGGCCTCCAAGCCGATCTGGCCGCCGTCCGGGGCGCCTTGCGCACCCAGGGGCTGGAGCTGCGCGGACTCGGCCAGGACCCGCGCCGGCCGCTGCGACGGATGCTGGCCAGTCCGCGGTACGACGCCATGGAGACCTACTTCGACCGCACCGGGCCGGCCGGGCGCGCCATGATGTGCGCCTCGGCCTCCGTCCAGGTCTGCGTGGACGCCGGTCACGAGGAGCCCGGCCCGCTGGGCCACGGCAGGCGCTGGCGCCTGGCCCACCTCCTCGGTGCGGTACTGGTCGCCGCCTTCGCCAACTCCCCCGCGCACGAAGGCCCGTACGCCGGCTGGCGGTGTGCCCGCCAGGGGGTCTGGAGCGACCTCGACACCCGGCGCTCCCTCGCCCCGGCGCTGGAGGCGGAGCCGCGCGGTGCGTGGACCCGGCAGGCGCTGGACACCGAGGTGATGTGCGTGCGGACGGACGAGGAGGGCGCGCCTTGGGCGGTACCGCGCGGGCTGACCTTCCGTGACTGGCTGCGCTCCGGCGGCGGCCACCGGCCGCCGACCGCCGCCGATCTGGACTACCACCTGACCACCCTCTTCCCGCCGGTACGGCCCCGGGGTCATCTGGAGCTGCGGATGATCGACGCCCAGCCCGGCGAGGACGGCTGGCTGGTGCCGGTGGCGGTCGTGCACGCGCTGTTCGACGACCCGGAGGCCGCGGAGACCGCGTACCGGGTGGCGAAGGGGCTGGCCGACTCCTACGGCGCCCAGCCCGCGCCGCGCAATCCGCTGTGGCGGGCCGCCGCCCGCGACGCGCTGTCCGATCCGGAGCTGCGGTCCGCAGCCCGCGCCTGCTTCCGGGCCGCGGTCTCGGCGCTGCCCCGGCTGGGAGCCGGCGGCCACGTCATCGACACCGTCGGCGAGTTCACCGAGCGCTACGTGTCCCGCGGCCGCTGCCCGGCCGACGACCGGACCGACCCGCAGCAGCCGCATGCCCGGGCCCCGGAACGCCCGCACCCGCGAACCCGACCGCAGCCGACCGGCGAGGAGGCACGCTCATGACCACCGAACCGGAGCTCCTGCGCGAGCGGGCCGCCGCCGCCCTGACCGCGGCGCGCGTCCGCACGGCCGGACTCACCGACGCCGTGCCCGAAGCGGAACTGACCGCCCAGCACTCCCCCTTGATGTCCCCGCTGGTCTGGGACCTCGCGCACATCGGGAACATGGAGGAGCTCTGGCTCCTGCGCAACGTGGCGGGCCGCGAATCCATGCACCCCGAGATAGACCCGCTCTACGACGCGTTCGAGCATCCCCGTGCCGAGCGCCCGAAGTTGCCGCTGCTGAGCCCGGACGAGGCCCGCCGGTACGCCGCCGAAGTGCGCGGCCGGGTCTTCGACCTGCTCGACCGCACCCCCCTGGAAGGCACGGCCCTGCTGGACGGCGGCTACGTCTTCGGGATGATCGCCCAGCACGAACAGCAGCACGACGAGACGATGCTGATCACCCATCAACTGCGCCAGGGCGCGCCGGTACTGACGGCGCCCGACCCGGATCCTCCGCAGGGACCTCCGCCGGCGGCGACCGAAGTACTCATACCCGCGGGCCCGTTCACGATGGGCACCTCCGCGGAGCCCTGGTCGCTGGACAACGAGCGGCCCGCGCACCAGCGCGAGGTCGAGGCGTTCTGGATCGACACCGTTCCGGTGACCAATGCCGCCTACCAGGAGTTCATGGCGGACGGCGGGTACCACGAGGAGCGGTGGTGGGAGGCGCCCGGCTGGTCGGAGATCCGCCGGCACGGGATCGAGGCCCCGCTGTTCTGGCACCGCGAGGGCGGCACCTGGCTGCGCCGCCGCTTCGGGGTCACCGAGCCGGTGCCCGGGGACGAGCCGGTGCTGCACGTGAGCTGGTACGAGGCCGACGCGTACGCCCGCTGGGCGGGGCGGCGGCTGCCCACCGAGGCGGAGTGGGAGAAGGCCGCCCGCCACGATCCGGCGGCCGGGCGCTCCACCCGCTACCCGTGGGGCGACGCGGACCCGACGCCCGCGCACGCCAATCTCGGCCAGCGCCACCTGCGGCCGGCCGCAGCGGGCGCCTATCCGGCCGGGGCCTCCCCGCTCGGGGTGCGCCAGCTCATCGGCGACGTGTGGGAGTGGACGGCTTCGGACTTCCTCCCCTACCCCGGCTTCCGGGCGTTCCCCTACCGCGAGTACTCGGAGGTGTTCTTCGGCCCCGAGCACAAGGTGCTGCGCGGCGGCTCCTTCGCCGTGGACGCCGTGGCCTGCCGGGGCACCTTCCGCAACTGGGACCTGCCGGTGCGCCGGCAGATCTTCTCCGGGTTCCGGACCGCGCGCGGCGCCGCACCTGCGGGCTCCGCCACCGGGCAGGCCTGATGTGCCGTCACCTCGCCTACCTCGGGGCGCCCGTGAGCCTCGGCCGGGTGCTGAGCGAGCCCGAGCACTCGTTGGTCCGCCAGTCGTGGGAGCCGCGCCGCCAGCGTTCCGGCACGGTCAACGCCGACGGCTTCGGCGTCGGCTGGTACGCGGAGGGGGACCCGGTGCCCGCCCGCTACCGCCGGGCCGGGCCGATCTGGGGCGACCTGACCTTCAGCGACCTCGCCCGGGTGGTCCGCAGCGGGGCCGTACTGGCCGCCGTACGGGACGCCACGCGTCCGGGGGCGGACGGGGAGGCGGCGGCCGCGCCCTTCGCGGAGGGGCATTGGCTGTTCAGCCACAACGGCTCGCTGCGGGACTGGCCGGACGCCGCGGCCCCCGTCGCTGCGGGCCTGCCGCCCCAGGAGCTGCTGTCGCTGGCCGCCCGGACGGACTCGGCTCTGATCTGGGCGCTGGTCCTGCACCGGCTGCGGACGGACCCGGACCTCGGTGCGGCGCTGGCCGGGACGGTACGGGAGCTGGTCGAGGCCGCGCCCGGATCCCGGCTGAACCTCCTGCTGACCGACGGCCGGGCCATCGCGGCGACGGCCTGGGGGGATTCCCTGTGGTACCTGGCCGACGCCGCGGCGCAGCGCACGGTGGTGGCCTCGGAGCCCTACGACGACGATCCGCGCTGGTGCGAGGTCCCCGACCGGACCCTGCTGACCGCCACCCGCACCCGGGTCGCCCTCGTCTCCCTGAAGGAGCCCCCCACCGGCACACCACACACACCGCACGCACACCACGCACCGCACGCAGCGCACGCACCGCAGCAAGGAGACGAAGGCAAGTGAACGACTTCCAGCTGACCCGCACCCTCGACGAGCACGCCGCCGAGACGGCGCTGCGTACGGATGTGCACGACGGGCTGACCCGGTCCCCCAAATCGCTGCCGCCCAAATGGTTCTACGATGCCCGGGGCAGCGAACTCTTCGAGGAGATCACCCGGTTGCCCGAGTACTACCCGACGCGCGCCGAGCGGGAGATCCTGCTCGAACGGGCCCGGGAGATCGCCTCGGTGAGCGGGGCCCGCACCTTGGTGGAGCTCGGTTCCGGCTCCTCGGAGAAGACCCGGCACCTGATCGAGGCACTGCCCGCACTGGACACGTACATACCGGTGGACGTGAGCGAGAGCGCGCTGACCGGGGCGGCGAAGGTCCTGCTGGAGGAGCATCCGGGGCTGCGCGTCCACGCGTTGCTGGCCGACTTCACGCGCGCGCTGCGGTTGCCGGACTCCCCCGGACCCCGGCTGGTGGTGTTCCTGGGCGGCACGATCGGGAACCTGCTGCCGCCGGAGCGAGCCGTGTTCCTGGCGGACGTACGGGCGATGCTGTCGCCCGGGGACGCGCTACTGATGGGGACGGACCTGGTGAAGGACCCGGCCGTCCTGGTGTCGGCGTACGACGATGCGCAGGGGGTGACGGCCGAGTTCAACGGGAACGTGCTGTCCGTGGTGAACCGGGAGTTGGGCGCGGATTTCCACACCGCCGACTTCGCGCACGTGGCGGTGTGGAATCGGGAGCACGAGTGGATCGAGATGCGGCTGCGGGCCCGCAGGCAGTTGGTGGTGAAGGTCCGGGCGCTGGATCTGGAGGTGCCCTTCGAGGCGGGTGAGGAGATCCTGACGGAGATCTCGGCGAAGTTCCGTCAGGACGGTGTTCGTAAGGAACTCGCCTCCGCCGGACTCGAGTTGACCCACTGGTGGACGGACGCCGCGGGTCGCTTCGCCCTGTCGCTGTCGGTGGCGGACGGCATCGGCACCGACGGCTGGGAGGGCACGCCGGACAGCAGCGGCGCCGCCGGTCGTGACACGGGTACCGGTTCGGCGAGCACGGCGGCCTGAGCCGCGGCCGCGAGGTCCCGCCGGTGCGCGTACCGGCCCGGCGGGATCCGCGGCAGCAGCCGGACCTCCGCGCGCACCCCGCGGGCCCGCGCGATCCGCCACAGCGAGGCGGTCAGCGGGTCGTCCCCGACGAAGGCGGGCGCCCCGGCCGGCCCCCCGTCATCGAGCAGGTAGTTGATCCGTACGGGCTGTACGGGCACCCGCGCGTCCAGCGCGGCCTGGAACGCGGCCCGGCGAAAGGGGCCTTGGGCGCGCCCGCACCAGGTGGAGCCCTCGGGGTAGACGGTGACGCGGTCACCGGCGAGCAGGGCCCGGGTGAGGAGGGCGACGGTGGCGGGCAGGCTGCGGAGCCGGTCGCGTTCGATGTAGAGGGTGCCGGCCTGCCGGGAGAGCGGTCCGAGGACCGGCCAGCTGCGGATGTCGCTCTTGGCCAGCATCCGGGAGGGCAGGACGGCGGCGACGAGCGGGATGTCCAGCCAGGAGATGTGGTTGGCGACGATCAGCCGGCCACCGTCGGGGCCGGGTGTCCCGTGCACGGTGATCCGCAGGCCGAAGGCGCCCAGCAGGGCGGCCGCCCAGGCCCGTACCAGCAGGTGGCGGGCCCGCTCCGGCAGCAGCCGCAGCGGCAGGGTTCCCAGGATCCCGAGCAGGACCAGGGCGATGGCGGCGGCGAGCCGCAGGACCGCGCGCGGCACGCTCGCGGTGCGTCCCTCGTGGCCGGCGCAGTCCGCGGGAGTACAGGGCGAGGTCGGGAGCCAGGCGCTCATGCTGACGGGGCGAGCGACAGGAAGTGCTTGAGGTAGCGGGGGTTGGTGCGCCGCAGGGAGAGCAGGACGTACAGGTCGGCGCAGCCGAACTCGGCGTCCAGGGCGGGCTCGCCGCAGACCCAGGCGCCCAGGCGAAGGTAGCCGCGCAGCAGCGGGGGTAGTTCCATCCGGCCGGGGAAGTCGATGCCTTCGGGGTTCCAGGGGAGGTGCGGGGTGACCCGGTACTCGACGGGGGCGAGGCTGCGGGTGAGGACGTTCTCCCGGGTGGCGGCGGCCAGCACCCCGCCGTCGGAGAGCGGTATGGAGCAGCAGCCGGCGAGCCAGTTGTGCCCGGAGCTGTCCATGTAGCGGGCGAGGCCGGCCCAGATGAGGGCGATGACGGCGCCGTTGCGGTGGTCGGGGTGGACGCAGGAGCGGCCCACCTCGACCAGGTCGGGGCGGATCGGGGCGAGGGCGGAGAGGTCGAACTCGCCCTCCGAGTAGAGGCGTCCGGCCACGGCGGCGCGTTCGGGGGGCAGCAGCCGGTAGGTGCCGACGACCTGCTCGGTCCCCTCGTCCACGACGAGGAGGTGGTCGCAGTAGGCGTCGAAGGGGTCGGAGTCCAGGCCCGGCTCCGGGCCGTCGAGACGGGCGCCGAGCTCGCCGGCGAAGACCTGGTGGCGCAGCCGCTGTGCGGCGCGCACCTCGTCCTCGTCACGGGCGAGGCGGACGGCGTAGTGGGGTGCGGGGGTGTCCACCGTGCGCCGGGCGGGCGCGGGAGCGGGGAGGAGGGTGGGGGGCACGGCGGACGGGGACAGGGGGGCGATGGTCATGACGGCTCCTGGTCCGGCACGGGAAGCCAGGCCGGCAGGTGCGTGGCCTGGCTTCTTTACTTCTTCCGTGACCGGCTGGATTCGACATGGCCGCTTCGCGGCCCTTGGATGTGCGGACGCTGAACTTGGCGGGCGGCCCCCTCCGGGAGCCTCTCGCGCCCCTCTCGCCCCTCCCCACCGTTCCCCCGCCCCCGCCCGCCCCGGGGTCAGCGGTCGGAGCTGAGGACCTTGCTGATGGTGTCGGAGGCCGCCTTCGCCGCCGTCTCGGGGTCCTGGCCGGTGAGCACGGCCGTCATGAACGGCTTGATCGGGTTCTGGGCCTCCACCTCGGCCCAGCGGGGGGACTGCGGGGTGGCGCGGCCCTGGGCTGCACCGGGGGCCATCGCCGTGGCGCCGTCGTTGCCCGCGACCACGTGCGCGAGGGTGGTCTTGTTGGGTACGTAGCTCATCGTGCGGGCGAGCTCGGACTGCCACTTCTCGCTGACCAGGGCCGTGATCACGTCGACGGCGTGCTTACGCTGCTTCGTCTTCTCGGGGATGATCAGGTCCGAGCCGCCGGTGAAGACCGAGCCCACCTTCTCGGCGGTCTTGCCGGGGATCGGGAAGAAGCCGAGCTTGCCCTTGAGCTCCGGGTTCGCGGCCTCGATGGCGGCGGCCTGGCCGGGCGGGGCGATGATCTGGGCGATTCCGCCGCGGGCGAAGACGTCGGACTGCGGGGGCGTCTCCTCGTCGGCGTCCTTGGGGCCGTCGCCGAGGGCCTGGAGCTGCTTGTAGAACTCCATGCCCGCCAGGGCCTTCTGCTCGTCGAGGGTGCCGAGCCACTGGCCGCTGCTCTCGACGGCGAGCTCGCCGCCCTCGTCCCAGACGAACCCGGCGAGGACGTACCAGTTCTGCCCGGCGAGGTAGATCCCCTGCTGGGTGCCCTTGTCGAGCTTCTGCGTGGCCTGAATCCATTCCTGGCGGGTCTTGATCGGCGCCTTGACCCCGGCGTTCGCGAAGAGGTCCTTGTTGTAGATCACCACGCGGTTGGCGGCGTACCACGGGACGCCGAACTGGGCGCCGTTGACCTTTCCCGGTTCGGAGAGACCTTTCAGCCAGTCCTTGCCGTCCCACTCGCGCAGGGCTTCCAGGGTGAGCTCGGAGACGCCGCCGCCCTCGACGTACTGGGCGACCTGGGTGTTGCCGACCTCGATGACGTCGGCGCTCTCCTCGCTCCGGCCGGACAGGACGGCGTTGACCTTGTCGCCGATGCCCTTCCACTCCTGGATCTTCACTTCGAGGTCCACGCCCGGGTGTTCCTTCTCGAAGCTGCTGGTGAACTGGCCTATGAACTCCTCGGAGGCGCTGCCCTTCATCAGCCAGAGCGTCACCTTCTGCGTACCTCCGCCCGACCCGGCGAGGCTGCAGCCGGTGAGAGCGGTCGCGGCCGCGAGAGCGGTGGACACGGCAAGGAAGCGCATCTTCACGAAGGTCACCTTCTGGGGGATGGATCGCAGATGGCTTGAAATTGGCATAGACCAATGGGTGGGTCAAGGGGGTATCGCTATGGATTGTTCACGCAAAGTTCGCGGACCAGGACTTACTGGGGCACCGTAGAACAAGGCAACAGCCACCCAGTGTCGGGAGACCCCCATGTCCAATCACACGTACCGGGTGACCGAGATCGTGGGCACGTCCCACGAGGGCATCGACCAGGCCATCCGCAACGGCATCGCCCGCGCGGGCGAAACGCTCCACAATCTCGATTGGCTCGAAGTCGTTCAGATCAGAGGGCACATCGAGAACGGCGAGATCGCGCACTACCAGGTGGGGATCAAGGTCGGTTTCCGTCTCGACAGCGAAGCCTGAGGCCCTGGCCCTCGGGGCTCCCCGGGGTTCCGCGTGCTCCCGGGGCCCTCGGGCCCACACCCGTGGTTCCCCGGGCCCACCCCAGGCCCCGGGCCCACCCCAGGACCCCGGGCCCACCCGGCCGCCCGAGGGGCGCCGGGGCACGGAAGCGCCCTCAGGTGCGGCCCTCGCCCTCCTGCGCGTCCTTGAGCTCCGGCGCGTCCGCCGCCCAGTCCGCCAGGACCACGCGGAAGCCCTCCGCGCGCGCCGCCCGGCACACCAGCTCGTCGTCGTCCACCAGCATCCGCACCTCGCGGCCCCGCGAGATGCGCCGGAGGACCTCGAGCTTTGTCGTCCGGGCGGGCCGCCGGTCCTGGTTCCCGCGCATCCACAGCCGCCCCTCGGGCAGCCCGTTCCGCGCGAGCCAGTCCTCCGTGTCCGCGCGGCACCGCTCCGGGCGGCCGGTGAGGTACGTGACCTCGCAGTCGGCCGCGCTCTCCACCGCGAGCGCGATCCCGCGGGCGAGGGGCGGATCGGCCGGGGCCGCGCCGAAGAACCCGCTCCAGTCGCGCGGCCGGCGCTCCAGGAAGTGCTGGCGGTGGGCGGTGTCGGCCAGGGTGTTGTCGATGTCGAAGACGGCCAGGGGCCTTCGGTTCTGAGTCTCGGTCACCCCGCCAGCCTAAGCAGCGTCGGCTTCGGGGAATCCTGACGCCCTCCGCGCGTTGACCCCAGTGTGATCCGCACACTCTCGATACTCGACCGGTCCCGCACCCGGGAGGGGCACCCCGCCGCGCAGGCCCTGCGCGACACGGTGGAGCTCGCGCGCACCGCCGAGCGGCTCGGGTACCACAGGTTCCTGGTCTCCGAGCACCACAGCGTGCCCGGGGTCGCCGGATCCGCGCCCACGGTGCTCGCCGCCGCCGTGGCCGGGGCGACCTCCCGGATCCGCGTCGGCACCGGCGGCGTGATGCTGCCCAACCACCAGCCCCTGATCGTCGCCGAGCAGTTCGGGGTCCTGGAGTCGCTGTTCCCCGGCCGGATCGACATGGGCCTCGGCCGCTCGGTGGGCTTCACCGGCGGGATCCGCCGCGCGCTCGGGCGGGACACCGCCGACGCCGACCGGTTCGAGGAGCAGCTCGCGGAGCTGCTGGGCTGGCTCGACGGCTCCCAGCGGGCACACCCCGACGTGCACGCCCGCCCGGCGGAGGGGCTGCGGATCCCGGCGTACGTGCTGGCCACCGGCGAGGGGGCGGGCATCGCGGCCCGCGCCGGGCTGCCCCTGGTCGTGGGTGACCTGCGGTCCCGGGCCCGGGTCGCGGAGATCATCATGGCGTACCGCGAGGAGTTCCGGCCCTCTCCCTGGGGCGCGCGGCCGTACGTCGTGGCCTCCGGGACGGTCGCGGTGGCCGCCACCACCGAGGCCGCCCGGCGGATCCTGGTGCCGGAGGCCTGGGCCGTCGCGTACTCGCGGACCCGGGGCAGCTTCCCGCCGCTCCGTCCGGCCGAGGAGGTGGAGGCCCTCCCGATGAGCCCCAAGGAGCGGGAGCTGTACGAGGGCGCCCTCGCCGGACACATCCACGGCACGGAGGAGCAGGTCGCGGCGGAGCTGTCCGCGGTCGCGGAGCTGACCGGGGCGGACGAGCTGCTGGTCACCACGTCCACGTACGACCGGACGGCGCTACTGGACTCCTTCGCGCGGCTCGCCCGGCTCACGGGCCTCACGGAGACCGCGGACGGGCACCCGGACGGGCGCGCCGACGGGCGCGCGAACGGGCCCGCGGACCCTGTTGGGCAGTCCGCCGGCCCCGGACACTAAACTAGGACGAATGCACCAGCCCGCCACCCCGCACGCCCACGATCCCTACGTCCGCGTCCGCGGCGCCCGGGAGCACAATCTGCGCGGGGTCGACGTGGACATTCCGCGTGACGCGCTGACCGTGTTCACCGGGGTCTCCGGCTCCGGGAAGAGCTCGCTGGCCTTCGGCACGCTCTTCGCCGAGGCCCAGCGCCGGTACTTCGAGTCCGTGGCCCCGTACGCCCGCCGGCTGATCCACCAGATCGGCGCGCCGAAGGTCGACTCCGTCACCGGGCTCCCGCCGGCCGTCTCGCTGGAGCAGCGGCGCTCCTCCCCCGGGTCCCGGTCCTCGGTCGGCACGGTGACCACGCTGTCCAACTCGCTGCGGATGCTGTACTCGCGGGCGGGTTCCTACCCGCCCGGTGCCGAGCGTCTGGACTCCGACGCCTTCTCCCCCAACACCGCGGCCGGCGCCTGCCCTTCCTGTCACGGTCTCGGCCGCGTGCACCGCACGAGCGAGGAGCTGCTGGTACCCGACGCGGGCCTGTCGATCCGTCAGGGTGCCATCGCCGCCTGGCCGGGTGCCTGGCAAGGCAAGAACCTGCGCGACATCCTGGAGGCCCTCGGCCACGACGTGGACGCACCCTGGCGGGAGCTTGCGGCGGCGGACCGCGAGTGGATCCTGTTCACCGAGGAGCAGCCGGTGGTGACGGTGCATCCGGTGCGGGAGGCCGACCGGATCCAACGCTCCTACCAAGGCACGTACATGAGCGCCCACCGGTACGTGATGCGGACCTTCTCCGACAGCAAGAGCCTCACCCTGCGGGCCCGTGCCGAGAAGTTCCTGACCGATGCGCCGTGTCCGGTGTGCGAGGGCAGGCGGCTGCGCCCGGAGGCCCTGGCCGTGACCTTCGCGGGCCGCACCATCGCGGAGACCTCGGCGCTGGCGCTGACGGAGCTGGACGGGGTACTGGCCACCGCGCGCGGCGGCGGCGAAGCGTCCCGGGTGCTCACAGAGGACCTGCGCTCGCGGATCGGCCCGGTCACCGAGCTGGGCCTGGGCTACCTGAGCCTGGACCGCGCCGCCCCGACCCTGTCGGCGGGAGAGCTGCAACGACTGCGGCTGGCCACGCAGTTGCGTTCGGGACTGTTCGGGGTGGTGTACGTACTGGACGAGCCGTCGGCGGGGCTGCACCCGGCCGACACGGAGGCGTTGCTCGGCGTCCTGGACCGGCTCAAGGAGGCCGGGAACACGGTGTTCGTGGTGGAGCACGACCTTGCTGTGGTGCGGCACGCGGACTGGCTGGTGGACGTCGGCCCGCTCGCCGGGGAGCACGGCGGGCAGGTGCTGCACAGCGGTCCCCCGGAGGCTCTGGCGGCGGTGGCGGACTCGGCGACGGCCCCGTACCTGTTCGGGACCCGGCGGCCGGACGAGTGGCGCTCGGGGGCCGCGCGGAAGGCGACCGGGTCCGTACGGCTCAGCGGTGTCGACCGGCACAACTTGCGGGACGTGGCGGCGGAGTTCCCGCTCGGGGTGTTCACGGCGGTGACCGGGGTGTCGGGGTCCGGGAAGTCCACGCTGGTGGGCCAGGCCCTCGCTCGGGAGGTACACGAGCGACTGGCGGAGCCGGAGTTCCCGGTACGGCGCCTCGTGGAGGTGGACCAGAAGCCGATCGGCCGGACCCCGCGCTCCAACCTGGCCACGTACACGGGGCTGTTCGACGTGGTGCGCCGGCTCTTCACGGCGGCGCCCGAATCGAAGGCGCGGGGCTGGAAGGCGGGCCGCTTCTCCTTCAACGTGCCGGGCGGGCGGTGCGAGTCCTGCCAGGGCGAGGGCTTCGTCTCGGTGGAGCTGCTGTTCCTGCCCAGTACCTACGCCCCGTGCCCGGAGTGCGCGGGAGCCCGGTACAACTCCGAGACCCTGGAGGTCCGTTACTCGGGGTTGAACATCGCGGAGGTGCTCGCCCTGACGGTGGAGTCGGCGGCCTCCTTCTTCGCCGGGGTCCCGGCGGCGGCCCGCAGCCTCGGCGCCCTGTCGGACATCGGTCTGGGGTACCTGCGGCTCGGCCAGCCCGCCACGGAGCTGTCGGGCGGCGAGGCCCAGCGCATCAAACTGGCGACGGAGCTCCAGCGCGTGCGCCGCGACCACACGCTGTACCTGCTGGACGAGCCGACGACGGGGCTCCATCCGGCCGATGTCACGGTGCTGCTGCGGCAGTTGCACGGCCTGGTGGACGCCGGGCATTCGGTGGTGGTCGTGGAGCACGACATGGCGGTGGTGGCGGGCGCCGACTGGGTCATCGACCTGGGACCGGGCGGCGGCGCGGACGGCGGCCGGGTGGTGGCCGCGGGCACCCCTGCCGAGGTGGCCCGCGCCGCGGGCAGCCGTACAGCGGCCTATCTGGCGCGGGCCCTCGCTGCGGGCCGGTAGTCGGGCAGGTGGTCACGCGCGAGGCGGGCGATCACGCGTCCTTGGGCCTGGCGAACTCTGCGTAGCCCTGCCAGTCGAGGACGACGCACTGCTCGTCGCCGAGAACCCAGGCGTCGTGGCCGGGGTCGATCTGGATGAAGTCTCCGGGCTGCGCCTCGATGCTGTCGCCACTGTCCATGACGATCTTCATCCGGCCGCTGATGATGTAGGCCACGTGGGCGGCCTCACAACTGTCGGTCCCTGCAATGGGCTTGATGTGCTGCGACCACTGCCATCCGGGCTCGAACACGGCCCGGCCGACCGGCCCGTTGTCGGTGTTGAGCAGGTCGAGCCTGCCCTTGCCGTCCTCGAACCGACGGGTCTCGTCTGCGGAATCGAAGCCCCTTCGCACGATTCCAGTCATGATCGTCGACCTCCCGGCGCACAACTGCCCCGAGTCCACTTCTCAGCGTACGCCCGTTCCGCGCAGTACTCGCGGTGTCCCGGCGCAGCCGCGCGCCACCGCTACGCGTCACCCTGGAGCAGGTGCTGCGGAAGCTCGCGGAAGGTCCAGACGCCCTGCCTGCGGGTGAAGGTCCACACCAGGTCGTAGCGGTCGGGCCAGGTGGCCGGCACTCCCAGCACGTCCTGCGCTCCGAGGCCCCGGATCAGGCGGGGCATCCCCTGGTGCTCCCAGCAGACCAGGACGGGCGTCCGCGCCGCCAGCACCGCCCTGGCCAGGGCGGGCTCGGCTCCGACGGCGAACTCCGCGCGGACGGGCGTACCCAGCGCGGTGGCGAGCGTCTCGACGGTCTGGCGGCACCGCGCGGGCGCCCCCTCCTTGCCGCCGGCCGCGAAGACGGCCCCGGGCCGGGGCAGGCGGGCACCCCGGGTCGGCGGGAAGAGAGCGGGCAGCTCCTGCGCGCGGCGCCGGCCCCGGACGGCGAGGAAGCCGGGGTCCTCGTTGCCCTCGTCGTCCTCGCCGGTGTCACCGGCGTACGGCTTCTCCGCGTGCCGGATGACCATGACCAGCACGTCCTCGGCTGTCTCGGGGCCGGGGCGCGGCGTAGGAGCCCGTTCCTCCCCGGCGCAGCCGGCCACCGCCAGCGGGGCGAGGGCGGCGGCCAGCACGCTACGGCGGCGCGGGCCGGATCCGGCGGGGGTGGGACGGCCTGGAGACATGCGCCCACTGTCACCCACGCCCGGGAGGGCGGTCGGTCACGGCGCGGCGGGAGCCGCTCCGATCATCCGATCGGCGGACCCGTCCTGGTCGTGCGCGGACGGGTCGCGGTCGTGCCCGGCGGGCCGGCCCTTCACGGCGGCCCGGACCGGAGCCTCGTACGGGGAGGCGACGGGGAAGTAGGCCTCCAGGAAGGCCTTGAGTTCGCGGTGCTGCACTTCGGGGGACACCTCGGTGCCCGAGTCGTCGGCGAGGCAGAAGGCGTCGGTGCCCCGATCGCGCAGGAGGCCGCCGAGCCGCTGGAGCTCCTTGTTCCCTGCGGTGGACACGTACGCGGTGGCCAGGTCGCCTTCCACCGCGCGCCCCTGGGCAAGTGCCAGGTGCAGGGCGAGGGTGACGGGGGCGAGGTCGGTGGCACTGCGGAAGACGGACCGGCTGGTCGCGTCGAGCCCGCCGGGCAGTGCCTCTTCCAGCCGGGCGTAGAGGGAGCGGGTCTGCGCGTACGGGGCGTGCGCGAGGATGCGCGGGTACGTGCGGCCGGCGAGCGCTTCCACCATGCGGCGGGTCGCCCGCTGCGAGGTGGTGTAGATGTCGTCGTGGCTGTCCGGGGAGCTGGGCGGGACGGCCCGGGTGTCGTGGAAGACCTTCGGCAGACCGGACGGCAGGAAGTAGTTCTGCGGGCGCTGGGGGCGGCCGAGGAAGATGTCGTCGTTGAAGTAGAGGTAGTGCTCGGCGAGGCCCGGGATGCGGTGCAGCTGGGTTTCGATGGCGTGCGAGTTGAAGACGGGCAGGGCGCCGGGGTCGGCGAACAGCTCCCGGTGGTGGACCACGGTGATTCCGGGGTGCTCCAGGGCCAGCCAGGCGGGGACCTGGTCGTCGGTGACGAGGAAGACCCTGCGGATCCAGGGCGCGTAGGCCGCGATGGAGCGCAGGCAGGAGCGCAGCTCGCCGCGGTCCCGGAAGCGGTGGTCGCCGCTGTCGGCGGCGTCGGCGGCAACGGGACCGCCGGCGGTGTCGGCACCGGCGGAGGTGTCGGCCTCGTCGGCCTTGCCGTCCGTGACACCGGCGGCGGCCGCCTCGGCCCGGTCCCGGCGGTGGCGCCACTGGGGGTCCGAGCCGTCCACCCAGGTGATCACGGCGTCGATGGGGAAGTCGATGTCCTCGGGGAAGCGGCGATCGAGGTCCGCCACGACCGGGTAGTCGCGGTCACCGATGCGCCGGCGGGCCGTGGCCTCCATGGAGGGAACCCACCAGCCGAAGGGGGTCTCCCGGAGCGAGGCGACCCCGCCGGGTCCGTTGGCCGGCTTCCAGAACTCCAGGTCGCAGCCCTGCTCGGCAGCCATGTGGAGGGTGTACCCCGAGGTGACCACGGGAATGTAGAGCCGGATCCCCGCGACGACTGCGCCGGGCGTCTCGGCCTCCACGGCGGCGACCGCCTCGGGCAGTTCCTCGGCGAGGACGGTGCCGAGCGCGGTGCGGTGGCCGAGGAGGTCGGCGTAGACGGGCCGGCCGGCGAAGCCCTTCGCGCAGGCGGCGAGCGCGTCGGCACGGGTGCCCGGGGCGAGCGCCACCCGGTGGACCAGTTCCCCGTCGGGGACCAGGCCGTAGGGCATCGATGCCGCTTCCAGTACCTCGGCGACCTCTCGGAGGTTCAGTTCGGCGAGTTCCGCGGGGAGCAGGTCGTCCCGTACGACGGCCAGCCGGCCCCCGTGTTCGACGATGCTCCCGGCTTCGGCCGCCTTCGCCAGGATCTCCTGTTCGCGGACGGCCCGCCGGGCCTCCCGCGCGTGCGCCGGAGTCCGGGACCCGCGTCCGCGCTCCGACCCTCTCGGCTGCGACGGCACAGCGGTCCGGGGCTGGAACGGCATCCAGCTCAGATGCCGACGGATGCCGCTCATGATCACCTCAGGGCTCGTGGACGCAGAAATCGGCCCCACCGTGCCTGGCGGCCCCCGGTGGCCGAAACTCACCTTACGGGTCGGTGTCCGAAAGGTGAACAGGATCTTTCCCCCGAGACCTCATTCTTATGAAATCCACAGGTCAGCGGGGGCCTCGACGAACCGCCCTCAACCACTCCTTGTTCATGGCGGCGATCGACGGCAGCGGGATCCCCTTGGGGCAGGCGGTGGCGCACTCGCCGGTCAGGGTGCACCCTCCGAAGCCCTCGGCGTCCATCGTGGCGACCATGTCCAAGACCCGGGTCTCGCGCTCCGGCGAACCCTGCGGGAGCACGTTCAGGTGGTTGACCTTGGCGGAGGTGAAGAGCATCGCGGAGCCGTTGGGGCAGGCCGCCACGCACGCACCGCAGCCGATGCACTCGGCGTGCTCGAAGGCGTAGTCGGCGTCGGGCTTGGGAACGGCCGTGGCGTGCGCCTCGGGGGCGGCGCCGGTCGGGGCGGTGATGTAGCCGCCGGCCTGGATAACCCGGTCGAGGGCCCCGCGGTCGACGACGAGGTCCTTCACGACGGGGAAGGCCGAGGCCCGCCAGGGTTCGACGTCGATGGTGTCGCCGTCGGCGAAGGAGCGCATGTGGAGCTGGCAGGTCGTGGTGCGCTCCGGCCCGTGGGCATCGCCGTTGATGACGAGGCTGCACGCCCCGCAGATGCCCTCGCGGCAGTCGTGGTCGAAGGCGACGGGGTCCTCTCCGCTCAGGATGAGGTCCTCGTTGAGCGTGTCGAGCATTTCGAGGAAGGACATGCCTTCCGAGATGCCGTCGACCTCGTACGAGGCCATCGCGCCGGGGGCGGCGGCGTTCTTCTGGCGCCAGACGCGCAGGGTGAGCTTCATGCGTAGCTCCGCTGGGTGGGGTGGACGTACTCGAAGACGAGGTCTTCCTTGTGCAGGACGGGCGCGGCGCCGGTTCCGGTGTACTGCCAGGCGGCCGCGTACCCGAACTCCTCGTCGCGGCGGGCGGCTTCACCGTCCGGGGTCTGGGACTCCTCGCGGAAGTGGCCCCCGCAGGATTCGGCGCGGTGGAGGGCGTCGAGGCACATCAGCTCGGCGAGCTCCAGGTAGTCGACGATGCGGTTGGCCTTCTCCAGGGACTGGTTGAACTCCTCGCCGCTGCCCGGCACCTTGATCCGCCGCCAGAACTCCTCGCGGATCTCGGGGATCCGGGCGAGGGCCTTCCGCAGGCCCTCTTCGGTCCGGGCCATCCCGCAGTACTCCCACATCAGTTCGCCGATCTCCCGGTGGAAGGAGTCGGGCGTGCGGTCCCCGTCGACGGCGAGCAACTTGGCGAGGCAGTCGCGGGTTTCACGGACGGCGGCCGCGGCCTCGGGGTGGGTGTCGTCGACGGTGTCCCGGTGCGGATGGCGGGCCAGGTAGTCGTTGATGGTGGAGGGCAGCACGAAGTAGCCGTCGCCGAGGCCCTGCATGAGCGCGGAGGCGCCCAGGCGGTTGGCGCCGTGGTCGGAGAAGTTGGCCTCGCCGATCGCGAACAGGCCGGGGACGGTGGTCTGGAGGTCGTAGTCGACCCACAGTCCGCCCATCGTGTAGTGCACGGCGGGATAGATCCGCATGGGGACCTCGTACGGGTTCTCCGCGGTGATCCGCTCGTACATGTCGAAGAGGTTGCCGTACTTCTCAGCGACCTTCTCCTTGCCCATGCGGCGGATGGCGTCGGCGAAGTCGAGGTAGACGCCCTGGCCGCCGGGGCCGACGCCGCGGCCCTCGTCGCAGACGTTCTTGGCCGCGCGGGAGGCGATGTCACGGGGCACGAGGTTGCCGAAGGAGGGGTAGATCCGCTCCAGGTAGTAGTCGCGTTCCGCTTCCGGGATGTCGGCGGCGGGGCGGGTGTCGCCCTTGGCCTTGGGGACCCAGATGCGGCCGTCGTTGCGCAGGGACTCGCTCATCAAGGTGAGCTTGGACTGGTGGTCGCCGGTGCGCGGGATGCAGGTGGGGTGGATCTGGGTGAAACAGGGGTTCGCGAAGTACGCACCGCGCCGGTGGGCCCTCCAGACGGCGGTCGCGTTGGAGTTCATGGCGTTGGTGGAGAGGTAGAAGACGTTGCCGTAGCCGCCGCTCGCGAGGACGACGGCGTCCGCGTAGTGGGTGTCGATCTTGCCGGTGACCAGGTCGCGGGCGACGATGCCGCGGGCCACGCCGTCGACGGTGATCAGGTCGAGCATCTCGGTGCGGGCGTGCATCTCGACGTTGCCGGCGGCGATCTGCCGCGAGAGCGCCTGGTAGGCGCCGAGCAGGAGCTGCTGTCCGGTCTGGCCGCGTGCGTAGAAGGTGCGGGAGACCTGGACGCCGCCGAAGGAGCGGGTGTCGAGGAGGCCGCCGTACTCGCGGGCGAAGGGGACGCCCTGGGCCACGCACTGGTCGATGATCTCGACGGAGATCTGGGCGAGGCGGTGGACGTTGGACTCGCGGGCGCGGAAGTCACCGCCCTTGACGGTGTCGTAGAACAGCCGGTGGACGGAGTCGCCGTCGTTCCGGTAGTTCTTGGCCGCGTTGATACCGCCCTGGGCGGCGATGGAGTGGGCGCGGCGCGGGGAGTCGGAGAAGCAGAACTGGACGACGTGGTAGCCCTGTTCGGCGAGGGTGGCGCCGGCGGCGCCGCCGGCCAGGCCGGTGCCGACGACGATGACGGTGTGCCCCCGCCGGTTGGCCGGGTTGACCAGCTTGGCCTCGAAGCGGCGGCGGTCCCAGCGCTCGGCGATGGGGCCTTCGGGGGCCTTGGCGTCGGCGATCGGGTCGCCGGTGGTGTAGTCGGCGTAGTCGTTGCTCATGTCAGCTCACCACTCCGGTCATGACGGCGACGGGCACGGACACGAAGCCCGCGAAGAGGACGAGGGCGAGGGCGTTGGCGAGGAACTTCAGCGTCCTGTCCCGCCGGGCGTTGCCCGCGCCCAGGGTTTGGGCGGCGCTCCAGAAGCCGTGGCGGACGTGCAGTCCCAGGGCGGCCATCGCCACGAGGTAGATGGTGTTGCCGTACCAGGTGGAGAAGGTGGCGAGGACGTTCTCGTACGGATGTCCGGCCCAGGCCCGCTCGTTCACGGTGAGCGTGGTGAGGTCGAGCAGGTGCCAGACGATGAAGAGGGCGAGGATGATGCCGCCCCAGCGCATGGTGCGGGTGGCGTAGCTCGCGCGGCGGCGCTTGTGGGCGTACTTCACCGGGCGCGCCTTGATGTCGCGGCGGCTGAGCTGGTAGGCGCAGACTCCGTGCGCGACGACGGCCGCGAGCAGGGCCGCGCGGACGATCCACAGGGCCCACTCGTGGTGCAGGAAGGGCGAGCCGAGAGTGCGGAGCCAGTGGGCGTAGCCGTTGAACTCCTCCGCCCCGAAGAAGATCTTGAGGTTGCCGAGCATGTGCACGACGAGGTAGCCGAGCATGATCAAACCGGAGACGGCCATCACGGCCTTCTTGCCGACGGAGGAGTCCCAGAGCGTGCGCGTGGTGGACGGCCGTCGATCCGTCCGCGTTGCCAGAGCCATGACATTGACCGTAGGGACGAAGGTCCCGAAAGGTCCAAGACATGACGGAGCTGAAGTCGATAGGCCCTGCCTATGTAGGGCGCTAGCCTGGGGTCATGCAGTTCCAGCAACTGGTCTACTTCGTCGCCGTCGCCGAGACCCGGCACTTCACGCGCGCGGCCGAGCGCGAGCACGTGGCCCAGCCTTCCCTGTCGCAGCAGATCAAGGCGCTCGAACGGGAGCTGGGCGCCGAGCTCTTCAGCCGGGCCCGCGGGAACATCACGCTCACCGACGCCGGCGAGACCCTGCTGCCGCTGGCCCGGCGGATCCTCGCGGACGCGGACACGGCGCGGCTGGAAGTGCAGGAGCTGGCGCAGCTGCGGCGCGGCCGGATCCGACTGGGGGCCACCCCGAGCCTGTGCACCGGCCTGCTGCCGGGCGTGCTCCGCGCCTTCCACACCGCGCATCCGGGGATCGAGCTGCTGATCGAGGAGAGCGGTTCGCTGGACCTCGTACGGGAGCTCGCGCGCGGCTCCCTGGACCTCGCGCTGATCGCCCTGCCGCTGCCCCCCTCGGCCCCGGCGCTGACCACGGTGAAGCTGCTGACGGAGGACCTGGTGGTGGTCTCCTCCGCGGCGCTGCCGCCTCCGGCGGGGGGCGGTTCGCTCACGGTGTCCGCGCTGCGCGACGAGCCGATGGTCATGTTCCGGCACGGCTACGACCTGCGGGACCTGACGGTGGCGGCCTGCCGGGCGGAGGGCTTCGAGCCGGTGTTCACGGTGGAGGGAGGCGAGATGGACGCGGTACTGGGCTTCGTCCGCGCGGGGCTCGGCATCGCGGTGGTCCCGGCGATGGTCGTCGACCACGCGGGCTCCGGCCTGCGCGCCACGCCCCTGGCGGGCTCCCCCCTGCGCCGCACGATCGCCCTGGCCCACCGCACGGACGTGGCACCCCCGCGCGCGGCCCGCGAACTGAAGCGCATCCTGCTGGGCTGAGGACCCTCGGCGCCTGGGTTCGGGGCGGGGCGGGGTCCGGGTTCGGGCCCCGGTTCGGGCCGGGGGCCGGGTCCGGGCCGGGGGCCGGGGGCCGGGTCCGGGCCGGGGGCCGGGCCGGGGTTCGGGCCGGGGTTCGGGCCGGGGTTCGGGCCGGGGGCCGGGTCCGGGCCGGGGGCCGGGTCCGGGGGCCGGAGTTCGGGCCCGGGTTCACGGCCCGGGTTCAGGTCCGGGTCGGGGCCCGGATTCGGGTCCGGGTTCGGCCGCCGGGGCCACGACCGTGGCCGTCCACGATCCCGGCTCCGACTGCGGGTCCCAGACCACCACGACCTCTCGCCCGTGGAAGTCGCGGGCAAGCCCCTGCACCAACTCGGCGGCAGCCCGCTGCGCCTCTTCCGGGGCCGCACCGGAGGGGACGTCGAGAAGCCCGCCGCGCAAGATCCCGCCGTTCCCGGTGAACACCCCGGTCCGCCAGCCGTCCATCCCCGCACCGCCCCGGCCGGCCAGCAGGACCAGGCCGGTGGGCAGGCCGAAGGGGGGCACCCGCTTCTTCACCTTCCGGTTCGTTCGGGCCATGACGTCAGGACCGGCGGGCGGGCAGCGCCCGGTCGAGGCCGCCGGACAGGAGGGCGAAGGCACGCTCCGCGTCGGCCACGGCCGCGGGGTGGGCCTCGTCGGCGCTCTGGCCGGCGTCGATGCGGCGCCAGTTCTCCCGGCCGAGTTCCTGCCGGGCCGCCACCAGGTATCCCGCAGCCAGACGGGCCGCGAGCGGGTCGACCGCTTCGGATTCCAGTACGGCGGCGAGCAACTCCACCTCGCGGGCGGTGTAGTGGGCCAGCCGGGATTCCAGGCTGGCGGTGCCGTAGAGCAGCCCCTCGAAGGCGAGCACGTTCGGGTGGTCGCAGAGGCCGGTGATCGGGTCCCTCTCGGCGAGCGCCGCCAGGAAGTGCGCGCGCACGGCCGCCACCGGCGTCTGCCCCGCAGCCCGGTCGCGCACGATGCGCGCCGCCTCGTCCTGATGGTCGGCGAAGCGGTCGAGGACCAGGTCCTCCTTGCTGGGGAAGTAGCGGAACAGCGTGGGCTTGGAAACCTCGGCGGCCGCCGCGATGTCCGCCACCGAGACGGCGTCGAAGCCTCGCTCCAGGAAGAGCTCCAGCGCCGTGGCCGCCAACTGTTGGCGCGTACGGAGCTTCTTGCTCTCGCGCAGACCCTTCGTGTTCTCCATGCGTCCAGCCTAACACGAACGAGTGACCCAGTTAGTTTTATGACCGGGTTGCTTTTTCTCTCGGGAGCCGCTTTCCTTGAGATACCGACGACGAGGGGACGTCTCATGACTGACGCAATGGACGACGCGAGGGACGCGGTGGGCGCAGTGGGCGCAGTGGGCGCAGTGGATGGCGCGGATCGTGCGGACGTGCTGATCGCGGGATCCGGCCCGACCGGCCTCACGCTCGCCTGCGATCTGGCCCGCCGCGGCATCGCGGTGCGGATCATCGAAGGCCGCCCGGGACCGCACCGCGAGTCCCGGGGCAAGGGCCTCCAGCCGGACAGCCTCGCCTTCTTCGAGGAGCTCGGCGCAGCCGACTCCTTGAGGGGCAAGGGACGCGAGGGCGTGGTGCTGCGCAAGTACTTCGACGGGGAGCCCGTCAAGGACACCTCCGTGGAGGGAGGCCTGCTCATCGGGCAGTGGCAGGTGGAGGAGACCCTGCGCGACCGGCTGGCGGAGCTGGGCGTGCGCGTCGAGTACGGGGCCCGGCTCGCCGGAATCACCCAGGACGCGGGCGGTGTCCGCGCGCAGCTGGAGGACGGCACCGTGATCCGGGCCGGCTATCTGGCGGGGTGCGACGGCGGGCACAGCACCACCCGTGGACTCCTCGGCATCCCCTTCGAGGGGAGCGGGGAGGAGGAGCCGGCGATGGTGCTCGGGGACGTCGAGGCGCCGGGGCTCAGCCGCGCGTTCTGGCACCAGTGGTTCACGTCGGACGGGGGCGGGATCCTGCTCTGCCCGATGCCGGGGACGGACACGTTCCAGCTGCAGGCCGCTCCCGAGACGGACGAGCGGGGCGAGGCGCTGCCGCCCTCACTGGAGAGCTTCCAACGGCTCTTCGACCGGCACGCCCGGATGCCGGGGATACGGCTCGCGGAGCCCACCTGGCTCTCCTCCTGGCGGGTCAACGTCCGCATGGCCACCCGGATACGCGAGGGCCGGGTCTTCCTCGCCGGTGACGCGGCGCACGTCCACCCCATAGCCGGCGGGCTGGGCATGAACACCGGCATCCAGGACGCCGCCGCCCTCGGCCGGACGCTGGCCGCCGTCCTCTCCGGGGCGGCCGGGGAGGACGCGCTCGACGGATACCAGGCGGAGCGGCTGCCGGTGGCCGCCCAGGTCCTGGCCGACACGGCCCGGCGCTACGAGCGGGTGGTGGCGGCCGTCCGCGAGCCGGGCCGGGGCACGGAGGCGGGCCTGGAGTGACGCCGGCCCGACGCACGGACCGCGCGGGCCGTGCCCACCGAGGTGGCCGGGGCTGCGGCCCCGAAGCGGGCGGCCCGGGCGGCGCTCAGAGGGTGGGTACCGCGTCCGACAGGGACAGCGTGTGGATGCGGTCGGCGGCTCCCGGGCGGGCGTAGTACCAGCCCTGGGCCGTGTCGCAGCCGAGTGCTCGGAGCTGTGCGGCCTGCGCGCCGGTCTCCACGCCCTCGACGGTGACGGCAAGTTCGAGGCTGTGGGCCAGGGCGACTATGCCCTCCACGATCTTGACGTCGACCGGGTTGGCCGGGTGCTGCTGCATGCCCTTGGTGAAGGAGCGGTCCAGCTTCAGAACGCTGACGGGTAGGCGGCGCAGGTTGGCCAGGTTCGAGTAGCCGGTGCCGAAGTCGTCGAGGGCGATGTCCACGCCCAGGGCGGCGAGTCGGCGCAGCGGCTCGAGGAGTTCGTCGTCGGCGCCGATCAGGGCCGACTCGGTGACCTCCAGGCACAGCGTGCCCGGAGTCAGGCCCGAGGACTCCAGGACACGGATCGTGTCGGCGACCAGGCCGGGATGGTGCAACTGGGTCGGCGACAGGTTGACGTTGATCCGCAGGGTGGCGCCGCCCTTTTGGTGCTGCCAGGCGCGGGCCTGGCGGACGGACTCCTCCAGGACCCAGCGGCCGAGCGGCACGATCAGTCCGGTGCGTTCGGCGAGCGGAATGAACCGGTCCGGCCCGAGCACCCCGTGCTGCGGGTGCGACCAGCGCACCAGCGCCTCGGCACCGTGCACGCTGCCGTCGTGCATGTGGACCAGCGGTTGGTACTCGATGAAGAACTCGCCGCGTTCCAGCGCGGCCGGGAGGGCGTTGGTCAGTCCGTGCCGGGTGATGGCGCGCGCGTCGGCAGCGGCGTCGGCGAACTCGAACCGGTTGCCGCCCGCCGCCTTGGCCCGGTACATGGTGATGTCGGCGCTGCGCAGCACCTCCGCCGGGGTGCGCTCGCGGGCCGGGCCCTCGACGATGCCGATGCTGCCCCGGACCGTCAGCTCCCGGCCCTCCAGCCGGATCGGGACGGAGAGGGCGGAGAGGATCCGGACGGCGAGTTCGGTGGCCTTCTCCTCGGTGTCGGGTCCGGTGGTCAGCGCCACGAACTCGTCGCCGCCGAGCCGCGCGACCACCTCGCCCGGTCCCGTCGCGCAGCTCTGCAGGCGGTCGGCGACCTCCACCAGCAGCCGGTCGCCGGCCGAGTGGCCGAGGCTGTCGTTGACCGCCTTGAAGCCGTCGAGATCGAGGTAGCACAGGCCGAAGCGCGAACCGCCCGAGCCGCTCAGGGCCTTCTCCAGACGCTCGAAGAAGAGCGTCCGGTTGGGCAGGCCGGTCAGGGCGTCGTGGGTGGCTTCGTAGCGCAGGCGCAGGTTCAGCAGCCGGCGCTCGGTGGTGTCCTCCATCAGGGCCAGCTGGTACTGCGGCACGCCCTCGGCGTCGCGCAGCAGCGAGACCGTCAGGTTGGTCCACAGCACGGTCCCGTCGTGCCGGTAGTACGGCTTCTCGACGCGGTAGCTCTCGCGTTCGCCGCGCACGAGCTCCCCGTACATCCGCCAGACGTGCGGGGTGTCGTCGGGGTGGCTCCATTCGCTGACGTTGCGGCCGCGGACGTGCCCGTCCATGCCGCCGAACATCTGGAGCAGCGCGTCGTTGATCTCCAGGACGTTGCCCTCCAGATCGGCGATGCCGATCCCGATGGCCGCGCCCTCGAAGACCGCCCGGAAGCGCTCCTCGCTGGCGTGCAGAGCCTGCTGGGCGTCGATGCGGGCGGTCAGGGCGGAACGGGCGATGGCCTCCTGCTCCTTGAGCGTGCGCTCGCGCAGTGCACGGGCGAATCCGGCCGCGATGCCGTGCTGGAGCCGGGCGCAGCGGGACCGGTACTCCTCGGTTCCCTCGACGCTCTCGGCGTCGGGGCCGTCCGGGCCGCAGTACAGCACCAGGTAGGACTCGACGACGCCGAGCGTGCCGGCCAGGGCCTCCGGGTCGGTGCAGTGGACCGCGACGAGCTCCTCCCCGACCCGCTGGCCGACGGAGGAGTCGAAGGGGCGGGCGCGCAGGGCCTCGACGAGGGTGCGGGTGAGCGGTACGAGGTGGCGTTCGAACTCGCCGCGGGTGAGCGAGGTCGCGGTGACCGGGAAGATCGCTCTCCCCCAGATGGTCGCGAACCGCCCGATCCGGTCCTCCAGACCGCCCTGCGGCGCGGCCGGGTCGTCCGCCGTCTGCGTGGGCAGTCTCACGCCTTGCGTCCCACTCCTGCGAAGCCCGAGAAGGCATAGGGGTCTTCGTCCGCGGCATCGCCCTCCGACCCACCGGTCGTGTCGGGCCGCCAGTCGGGCATGGACACCAGTCCGGGCTCGATCAGGCCGAAGCCGTCGAAGAAGCGCCGGATCTGCTCCGCGTCCCGCATGACGAGCGGATTGCGGATCTCGCGGTAGACGTCGACGGTTCCGCTCGCGACCTCCTCCGAGAGCGGGATCCCCTCGTACGAGGCGTGCGTGAGGATCAGCAGGCTGCCGGGGGCCAGGGCGTCGCACAGGTGGGCGACGGCCTCGTAGGGCTCGTCCGCGTCCTCCAGGAAGTGCAGGACGGCGACCAGCATCAGGGCGACCGGGCGGCTCAGGTCGAGCCCCTGCGCGACCTCGGGGGCGGTCAGGATGTCCTGGGGCTTGCGCAGGTCCGCGGCGACGACCCCGGTCCGCTCGGTGCCGGCCAGGACGGCCTGGCTGTGGGCGACGGCCACCGGGTCGTGGTCGACGTAGACCACGCGTGCCTCGGGGCTGGCGGCCTGGGCGATCTCGTGGACGTTGCCGAAGGTGGGGATGCCGGAGCCGATGTCGAGGAACTGCGTCACGCCCTCGGCGACGGCGTACCGGACGGCACGGCGCATGAATGCCCGGTTCGCCTGCATGATCTTGGGCAGGCCCGGCATGAATTCCATGGCCCGACGGGCCGCCTGCCTGTCGACCTCGAAATTGTGGGAGCCGCCCAGGTAGTAATCGTAGATGCGGGACACGCTCGGCACCGATATGTCGATGCCTTGCGGGGCCCAGGCGGGGCGCTCCATCGGGGTCTCCAAGCCTTGGTCTTGCAGTGGTCCGGGCGGATCGGACTCCTGTCCGAGCCGAATGTACTGATCATTGCCCAACGGAGCGAGCGAAAGCGGAAATTGGCGATCCGTTCTTCGTCACACGTCAAAGGCCGAACGACCGAGGCCCGGAGAATGATCGAAACCGACAAATACCTTTTGGGAAAAGGTCGGTGAACGATCGGGCACGACGCGAATCTGGCTCAAACCTCCGTAGCCAAAGCCTCACCCGTTCAGGCGAACCAAGGTCAACCTTCCCGCGCGCGGGCGCGCGCGACCCCATGATCCCCGGGTGAAAAGAGCCTCTTCCAGGCGCCTGCTGGCAGTCCCGGTCCTCCTGTGGGCGGCCCTGTCCGCGACACCGGCCATGGCCGATAGCAGCGCATACGCGACGATCGACGCCGGCGACAGGGCGAGCGCCGTCAGGCCTGCCGCGTCCGCCTCGGGCGGCGCGACCGGGGGTTCCCGAGGTGGCGGACGTCACGGCGACCAGGGCCGCCAGAGCGACCACGGCAACCGGGGCGGACGGGGGGATCGCGGGAACCAGGGCGGCCCGGGCAACCACGGCGGCCCCGGTCAGGGCCCCGGACCCGGTCAAGGCCACGGCCACGGCCACGGCGGACACGGCCACGGTCACGGCCCCGGCGGCCACCACGGCCACCCGCCCTGCCCACCGCCGCCTCCCCCGCCGTGCCCGCCCAAGCCCACCCCGAAGCCCCCGCCGCCGCCACCGAAGCCCACGCCGCCCATCCCGACTCCTCCCCCGCCCCCGCCACCTCCGCCACCGCCCGCTCCGAAGCCGGTACCGAAACCCCCCGAGCCGGCCCCGCCCCCCACGCGCCCGGCCCCCGCTCCCCCGGCCCCCAAGCCGGCCCCGAAGCCGGTCCCGAAACCCGCCGCCAAGCCCCCCGCACCGCAGGCGCCGCCGCGGGTGATCCCCGCGGCCGCGCCCAAGAAGCCGGTCGCCCGCCCCGCGTACCACGCGGCGGCGCGCAAGCCGGTGGAGCGCCACATCTCACCGGTGACCTTCACCTTGATGACCGCGGCCCCCGCGGTGCTCGCGATCGTCGCGCTGCGCCCGCGGTAGAGCCGCCGCATTCCACCCCGTAATCGATTGGGAGTCATCTTGTCGGAATGGCTCGTCCTGTCCCTGGCGATGGCCGCGGCGTGTGCCGTGGTGCTGTCCATCGCCTTCTTCAATCAGCGCCGGATCGGTGAGGACGACGATCCCAGCGAGACCCCGGACGTCATCGAGTACATGACGATGATGATCGGCGTGATCTACGCGATCGTGCTGGGCCTGGCGATCGCCGGAGTCTGGGAGGGCCGCGGGGCCGCCCAGGAATACGTGCGCCAGGAATCGCAGGCCCTGCACGAGATCAGCGTCCGCTCCGAGGTCTACCCGGCGGACGTGCGCAAGAAGATCAGGTCCGACGTCGACGCCTACGTGACCTACGTCGTCGACACCGAATGGAAGGAGATGGCCGAGAACGGCGAGCTGACGGACCGCAGCGGGGAGCTGCTGGAACGCATCCGCCGCGATGTGACGGACTACGAACCGCAGACCGACCACGAGGGCCAGGCCTACCAGCCGCTCGTGGACCAGGTCGCCGTGGTCGACGACGCGCGCAACGCGCGCGGCCAGAGCGCCGGGGCCACCATGCCCGGGGTGGTCTGGTTCGGCCTGATCGCCGGGGCCCTGGTGACGGTGGGGCTGATCTTCACCCTCCAGATCAGGCGCTCGTTCCGGGAGCTGCTGCTGGCCGGGCTGTTCAGCGCGCTGATCGCGTTCCTGCTGTTCCTCATCTGGGACTTCGACGCACCCTTCGGCCGGGGCATCGCCGCCACCGCCGAGCCGTTCCTGTCCCAGTTCCCGCATCTGGGCCTGGGCGACTGACACCGCGTCGTCCGCTGCCGGGCCCCGCAGCCCGTCAAACCGGGGACGGTCCTCCCGTCCCCGGTTCGGCCCATCGCCATGCCCCATTCGCCCGTTCCTGATCGCGGGTCACCGCGCCCGGACCTAGCGTGGCGGACATCGAGGCGCACGCCCCCCCACGTGCGGAAACCGTTCCGCGGCTGCTCCTCGGGGATCCGGAGAATCAACCATGGGCGCGATACCCACCTCCCCCACAGCCCTGTTGGGCGCCGCCGCGGCGGGCGCCCTCCTGATGTTCGGCGCGGCGGCCGCGCCCGCCGCGCGCGCGGCCGAGGCCGCGCCCATCACCTCCTTCGGTTTCGCCATCACCCCCTCGACGGTCGCCCCCGGCGGCCAGGTGGTGCTGTCCGTCACCGGCTGCAACGCCGCCTTCGCCACCGTCTCCTCCGGCGTCTTCGACACCGTGAGCATCGACCGGGGCAAGACCGCACGGGTCACCGTGGACCGGGACGCGCGGCGCGGAGCCCAGTACTCCGTCTCCTTCACCTGCGCCGGCGAGACCGGCTCGGCCGACCTCACGATCACCGGCGGCACCGGCAAGCCCACGACCAGTTCCACCGTCGGTGCCCGGAGGAGCGCGAGCGCCGCCGCCGGTACGAGTACGGGTACCAGCGCCGGCACCGGTACGGGCGCTTCGCGCCGCGCCGCCCTCGGCGTCCGCGGAGGCCTCGGCGGCAGTGTGGCCGGGCTCGATCCCCTGGAACTCGGCGCCGGAGCGGGGCTCGTCCTCGGCGGGCTGGTCGGTCTCGGCTACGCCCTGCGCCGCCGGGACATCCGCCGCATCCACTGACCGGGCCGCACCACCGGTCCACCCCTCCCCCGTACGCACACCCGCTCGATCTCCCCGGAAACGCCGGTCGCCCCGTGTCCTGGCC
>NZ_JBHVYI010000094.1:0-31762 GCF_042880975.1 Streptomyces sp. NPDC058289 | reverse complement strand
TTTGTAGATGGTCTCCGCTTTACCCGGGGCGCAACCCGATCACTGGTTTCGGACCGGGGGCCGCGGGGCACCCCCCCCGTGGCCCCGCTGCGTTGTCATAGGCAGCCGTTAGTCTGGCGACCGCAACCATCAATTGATCAGCCACGAGGGCGAGGCACCACCTCCGCGAGAGCGGCGGCGGTTTAGCCGCAAAGGGGGGAGACGGGGTGCGCGTACTCGGCGTTGACCCGGGGCTGACCCGATGCGGTGTCGGTGTGGTCGAGGGGGTGGCCGGCCGTCCCCTGACGATGCTGGGCGTGGGGGTCGTACGGACGCCCGCGGACGCCGAGTTGGGCCACCGGCTCGTCGCGATCGAGCAGGGCATCGAGGAGTGGCTCGACGAGTACGAGCCCGAAGTCGTCGCCGTGGAGCGGGTGTTCAGCCAGCACAACGTCAGCACGGTGATGGGCACCGCCCAGGCCAGTGCCGTCGCCATGCTGTGCGCCGCCCGCCGGGGCATACCGGTCGCGCTGCACACCCCGAGCGAGGTCAAGGCCGCCGTCACCGGCAGCGGTCGCGCCGACAAGGCGCAGGTCGGAGCCATGGTCACCCGGCTGCTGCGGCTGTCCGCCCCGCCCAAGCCCGCCGACGCCGCGGACGCCCTCGCCCTCGCCATCTGCCACATCTGGCGCGCCCCCGCGCAGAACCGCCTCCAGCAGGCCGTCAACCGGCATGCCAGCGCCCTGAAAGGCCGCACCACATGATCGCCTTCGTCAGCGGCCCGGTCGCCGCGCTCGCCCCCACCCTGGCCGTCATCGAGGTCGGGGGAGTGGGCATGGCCGTGCACTGCACGCCGAACACCATCGCGGGCCTGCGGACCGGTGAGCAGGCCCGGCTGGCGACGTCCCTGGTCGTACGGGAGGACTCGCTGACGCTGTACGGCTTCGCCGACGACGACGAGCGCCAGGTCTTCGAGCTCCTGCAGACCGCCAGCGGGGTCGGGCCGAAGCTGGCACAGGCGATGCTGGCGGTGCACAGCCCGGACGCGCTGCGCATCGCCGTCTCGGTGGGGGACGAGAAGGCGCTGATGGCCGTCTCCGGCATCGGGAAGAAGGGCGCGCAGAAGCTGCTGCTGGACCTCAAGGACAAGCTGGGCGCGCCGCTCGGGTCGAGCGGGATGGTCGGCGCGCAGCGCGCGGCGGCCTCCGGCCCGGCGCCGTGGTCGGAGCAGCTTTCCGCGGCACTGGTCGGGCTGGGCTACGCACCCCGCGACGCGGAGGACGCGGTCTCGGCCGTCACCCCCCAGGCGGAGGCGGCGATCGCCGCCGGCGGTTCGGCCCCGGTTCCGCAGCTCCTGCGCGCGGCCCTGCAGTCCCTGAACCGGGCCCGGTAGACGGGTGCGGGGCCGTTGCCGGGGACCAGCCCCCGGACCCCCGCGCCTCAAACGCCGGCGGGGCTGAATATGGCCGGCGTGTGACGCGCGGGTCTGGGACGAGCCCAGGAAACGGCGAAAGGGCGGGGCGGGGAGAATGCCCCGCAGGGCCGCCCGCACACGACGGACCACCGCACCACCCCGAGAAGGCAGACTGACACCGTGAACTGGGATGACGAGAGCGACGACCGGATCGTCGCAGCCGCGGCGGACGGCGAGGACACCGCCGTCGAGGCGGCCCTGCGGCCCAAGGACCTCGGCGAGTTCGTCGGGCAGGAGAAGGTCCGCCAGCAGCTGGACCTCGTCCTGAAGGCGGCCCGCCAGCGCGGTGCCACCGCCGATCACGTGCTGCTGTCGGGCGCCCCGGGCCTGGGGAAGACCACCCTGTCCATGATCATCGCGGCCGAGATGGGCGCGCCCATCCGGATCACCTCCGGCCCCGCCATCCAGCACGCGGGCGACCTCGCCGCCATCCTCTCCTCCCTCCAGGAGGGCGAGGTCCTCTTCCTCGACGAGATCCACCGCATGTCCCGGCCCGCCGAGGAAATGCTCTACATGGCCATGGAGGACTTCCGCGTCGACGTGATCGTCGGCAAGGGGCCGGGAGCCACCGCCATCCCGCTGGAGCTGCCCCCGTTCACCCTCGTCGGGGCCACGACCCGGGCCGGGCTGCTCCCGCCCCCGCTGCGGGACCGCTTCGGCTTCACCGGCCACATGGAGTTCTACGCCCCCGAGGAGCTGGAGCGCGTCATCCACCGCTCCGCGCGGCTCCTCGACGTGGAGATCGACACCGCCGGCGCCGCCGAGATCGCCGGCCGCTCGCGCGGAACCCCCCGTATCGCCAACCGGCTGCTGCGCCGCGTCCGCGACTACGCCCAGGTCAGGGCCGACGGCGTGATCAACCGCGCGGTCGCCGGCACCGCCCTGAAGGTGTACGAGGTCGACGAGCGCGGGCTCGACCGGCTGGACCGGGCCGTCCTGGAGGCGCTCCTGAAGCTCTTCGGCGGGGGACCGGTCGGCCTGTCGACGCTCGCGGTCGCCGTCGGCGAGGAGCGGGAGACCGTGGAAGAGGTGGCCGAGCCGTTCCTCGTCCGGGAAGGACTGCTGGCCCGGACCCCTCGGGGGCGGGTCGCGACCCCGGCCGCATGGGCTCACCTGGGACTTGTTCCGCCACAGCACGGCGGGAACGGATCAAGCGGACAACAGGGCCTCTTCGGGACCTGACGGCGCGGAGGTTCGCCCCCTCAGGAACTGCGGTGACATGCTGGGCGTTGTTCCATCGGTGCGGACTCGCCTAGACTCCGCCGATGCCGACCCTTACGGTCGGCGTACCCACCCCCCGTACAAAGGCCGTGCGCTCGTGCGGTCGATGCGAAGGACCTGCGTCCCTTGAATATCATGTCCCTCCTTCCGTTCGTGCTGATCATCGGGGCGATGTTCCTGCTGACCCGCAGCCAGAAGAAGAAGCAGCAGCAGGCCGTGCAGATGCGCGACCAGCTGACCGCCGGCACCGGCGTCCGCACCATCGGCGGCATGTACGCCACGGTGAAGGAGATCGGCGAAGACACCGTCACGCTCGAGGTGGCCCCCGGCGTCCACGCGATCTACGCGAAGAACGCCATCGGAGCCGTGCTGGAGGACGAGGAGTACAACCGCATCGTCCACGGCATCACCGATGATCTGACGATCGACACGCCGGTCGTCCCGGACGACGCGTCCTCCCTGACCGGGGACGAGGCCCCCAAGCTCGACCTGGGCAAGAAGGACGAGCCCAAGGCCGATGAGCCCGCGGCGGAGGAGTCCAAGGGCGACGAGCCCAAGGACGGCAAGAGCGACGGCGACGCCGGCGCGAAGTAGCGCTGGGCAGGGGACCGTGCGGGGCGCCTGACCGGCAGCTCCGGCGGCCCCCGCCAGTGACCCTTCTGCGGGGGGCAGGGGTCCCCACACACATTTCGTGGCCGTCCACGCGCTGACCCGGCGCGGGGCGGTTGGACAGGGAGATACGACAAGGTGGCAGCACCGAAGAAGGGCCGGCGGCCCACGGGGGCTCAGGGGAGGCCGGGGCGTGCCCTGGCCATCATCCTGATCGCGATGGTGGCGCTCACCGCGGGGATGTTCCTCACGAAGCAGACGACGCCGCGACTCGGCATCGACCTCGCCGGCGGTACGAGCATCACGCTCAAGGCCAAGAGCGAGCCCGGCAAGCCGGACGCGATCAACGAGACCAACATGAACACGGCGGTCGGCATCATCGAGCGCCGCGTCAACGGTCTCGGTGTGTCGGAGGCCGAGGTCCAGACCCAGGGCCGCGACCACATCATCGTGAACATCCCCAAGGGGACGAACGAGCAGCAGGCGCGCGAGCAGGTCGGTACCACCGCCCAGCTGTACTTCCGCCCCGTGCTCGCCACGGCGGATGGTGCCCCGGTCGCCCCCGAGGCCAACGCGAGCGGCTCCCCGAGCGCCGCCCCGAGCGGCTCCGGCAGCCCGTCCGCCAGTGCGCCCACCCCGTCGTCCAGCGCCACTTCCCAGGGCCGTGCGGTCAGTGAGGCCCTCAAGGCCCCGAACGCCCCCTCTCCCTCGCCCTCGGCGAGCGAGTCGAAGAAGGCAGACGACAAGGCCACCCCGTCCACGTCGCCGTCCGCGCCGACCGCCGACCAGGCCGCAGCCGCGGACCTGCAGGCGAAGTTCGCCGCGCTGGACTGCAGCAACGAGGCGCAGCGCACCGCTGTCAGCAAGAACGTGAAGCCCGAGGACCCGACGCTCGCCTGCGGCAAGCGCGGCGACGCCTGGGGCAAGTGGGTGCTCGGTCCGGCCCAGGTCAACGGCCAGGACGTGAAGGACGCCAAGGGCATCATCGACCAGCAGCGCGGCATCTGGATCGTCACGATGCAGTTCACCGACAAGGGCGCCGACAAGTTCGCCAAGATCACCGGTGAGCTCGCTGCCAAGCAGTCCCCGCAGAACCAGTTCGCCATCGTGCTCGACGGCGAGGTCATCTCCGACCCGTCCGTCAGCCAGGCACTGACCGGCGGCAACGCCGAGATCTCCGGCGGCTTCACCCAGCAGTCCGCGATGGACCTGGGCAACATGCTCTCGTACGGCGCCCTGCCGCTGTCCTTCCAGGAGGACAGCGTCACCACCGTCACCGCCGCGCTCGGCAGCGAGCAGCTGAAGGCCGGCCTCATCGCCGGCGCCATCGGCCTCGCCCTCGTCGTGATCTACCTGCTGGCGTACTACCGGGGCCTGGCGTTCGTCGCCATCATCAGCCTCATCGTCTCCGGCATCCTCACCTACACGATCATGGTGCTGCTCGGAAAGGGCATCGGCTTCGCGCTGAACCTGCCGGCCGTCTGCGGTGCGATCGTCGCGATCGGCATCACCGCCGACTCGTTCATCGTGTACTTCGAACGCATCCGGGACGAGATCCGCGAGGGCCGCACCCTGCGTCCGGCCGTCGAGCGCGCCTGGCCGCGCGCCCGTCGCACCATCCTGGTCTCCGACTTCGTGTCGTTCCTGGCCGCCGCGGTGCTGTTCATCGTCACCGTCGGCAAGGTGCAGGGCTTCGCCTTCACCCTGGGTCTGACCACCCTGCTCGACGTGGTCGTGGTGTTCCTCTTCACCAAGCCCGTCATGACGCTGCTGGCCCGTACGAACTTCTTCGCCAGCGGTCACCCGTGGTCCGGGCTGGACCCGAAGCGACTGGGCGCGAAGCCGCCGCTGCGACGCTCGCGTCGTACCGGCTCCGACGCGGCCGCCGCGACCGTCTCCGTTCCCGTCGACGCAAAGGAGGCGTGAGAGATGTCGAAGCTCGGAGATCTCGGCGCCAAGCTGTACCGGGGTGAGGTCGGCTACGACTTCGTCGGCAAGCGCTTCGTCTGGTACGGCGTTTCCATCCTGATCACCATCACGGCGATCGTTGCCCTGGCCGTTCAGGGCCTCAACATGGGCATCGAGTTCAAGGGCGGTGCCGTATTCACCACCCCGAAGACCTCCGTCTCGGAGACCCAGGCCCGCGAGGACGCGGAAGAGGCCTCCGGCCACGACGCGATCGTCCAGAAGCTCGGCACCGGCGGTCTGCGCATCCAGATCTCGGAACTGGGCACCGATGCCGCGGCCGACGTGAAGGCCAAGCTCGCCACCGACCTCAAGGTCGACGCGGCCCAGATCAACGCGGACCTGGTCGGCCCCAGCTGGGGCGAGCAGATCGCCAACAAGGCCTGGACCGGCCTCGGCGTCTTCATGGTCCTCGTGGTGATCTACCTGGCCATCGCCTTCGAGTGGCGGATGGCGGTCGCGGCGCTCATCGCGCTGATCCACGACCTCACGATCACCGTCGGCGTGTACGCGCTGGTCGGCTTCGAGGTCACCCCGGGTACGGTCATCGGTCTGCTGACCATCCTCGGTTACTCCCTCTACGACACCGTCGTCGTCTTCGACGGTCTCAAGGAGGGCTCGAAGGACATCACCAAGCAGTCCCGCTGGACGTACAGCGAGATCGCCAACCGCAGCATCAACGGCACCCTGGTCCGTTCGATCAACACCACCGTCGTGGCGCTGCTCCCCGTCGGCGCGCTACTCTTCATCGGTGGCGGCATCCTCGACGCCGGCATGCTGAACGACATCTCGCTGTCGCTGTTCGTCGGCCTCGCGGCCGGCGCCTACTCGTCGATCTTCATCGCGACCCCGCTGGTCGTGGACCTGAAGGAGCGCGAGCCGGCGATGAAGGCCCTGAAGAAGCGGGTGCTCGCGAAGCGGGCGTCGGCGGAAGCCAGGGGAGAATCGCCCGAGGACGCCGGGACCGAAGGCGCGCCCGAGGTAGTGGCGCAGGGCCGCTCGGGACGGCGCCGGTGACCGCGGAGCTGCCCTCCGGCGTACGGGACCTGCTGCTCAGCCGGATCACGGACGTGGCGGACTACCCGAAGCCGGGCGTGATGTTCAAGGACATCACCCCGCTGCTGGCCGACCCGAAGGCGTTCGGCGCCCTCACGGACGCGCTGGTGGCCCTGGCCGGGCAGTACGGAGCGACGAAGATCGTCGGGCTGGAGGCGCGGGGATTCATCCTGGCGGCTCCGGTGGCCGTGCAGGCGGGCATCGGCTTCGTGCCGGTCCGCAAGGCCGGGAAGCTGCCCGGGGCGACGCTCCTGCAGTCCTACGACCTGGAGTACGGGTCGGCGGAGATCGAGATCCACGCGGAGGCGCTGTGCGCCGACGACCGGGTCATGGTCATCGACGACGTGCTGGCCACCGGTGGTACCGCTGCGGCCTCGCTGGAGCTGATCCGGCGGGCCGGGGCGGAGGTCGCCGGGGTCGCGGTCCTGATGGAGCTCTCGTTCCTGGCGGGTCGTGAGCGGCTGTCGCCGACGCTGGGCGATGCTCCGCTGGACGCGCTGATCGTGGTCTGACCTCGCTTTTCCACGAAGCGGGCGTGCACCGGGAGTCCCGGAGCGCGCCCGCTTCGGCGTGTGCGGGCCGCTGCGCGGGGCGAAGTCCCCTACCCGCCCTTCCACCGTTCCCCGGGGGCTCCGCCCCGGACCCCGGTCCTCAAACGCCGGACGGGCTGATTCGCGCAGGCTCGGGGAACGGGGTGGCGGAACCCTCGCTACGATGGGTTATCCGGACCGGACACGGGCACCGGATCCTCCCCCACACTCCGTGCGGGGGGACCCCCTGAGGAGCGCTCTTGCCAGACGAGGTCCAGCCAATCTCCGCCGCGCAGCCCGATCCGCAGGCCGAGCCGGCCGCGGCGGGCCCCGCCGCGCCGCCGGCCGCCGAGGTACCGCCGACCCCGGCGCCCGCGCCTCCGGTCAAGCCCGCGTCCGCGAAGTCGGCCGGGTCCTCCAATCGGGTGCGCGCCCGGCTGGCCCGCCTCGGCGGCCAGCGTTCCAACCCGTACAACCCGGTCCTGGAACCGCTGCTCCGCATAGTCCGCAGCAACGACCCGAAGATCGAGACGGCCACCCTGCGCCAGATCGAGCAGGCGTACCAGGTCGCCGAGCGCTGGCACCGCGGCCAGAAGCGCAAGAGCGGCGACCCGTACATCACCCACCCGCTCGCGGTGACCACGATCCTCGCCGAGCTGGGCATGGACCCGGCCACGCTGATGGCGGGGCTGCTCCACGACACCGTCGAGGACACCGAGTACGGGCTGGAGGACCTGCGGCGCGACTTCGGCGACGCGGTGACCCTGCTCGTCGACGGAGTCACCAAGCTCGACCGCGTCAAGTTCGGCGAGGCCGCCCAGGCCGAGACCGTCCGCAAGATGGTCGTGGCCATGGCCAAGGACCCCCGGGTCCTGGTCATCAAGCTCGCCGACCGCCTGCACAACATGCGCACCATGCGTTATCTCAAGCGGGAGAAGCAGGAGAAGAAGGCCCGCGAGACCCTTGAGATCTACGCCCCGCTGGCGCACCGGCTGGGCATGAACACCATCAAGTGGGAGCTGGAGGACCTCGCCTTCGCGATCCTCTACCCCAAGATGTACGACGAGATCGTGCGGCTGGTGGCCGAACGGGCCCCCAAGCGCGACGAGTACCTCACCGTCGTCACCGACGAGGTGCAGGCCGACCTCCGGGCCGCCCGCATCAAGGCCACCGTCACCGGGCGCCCCAAGCACTACTACAGCGTCTACCAGAAGATGATCGTGCGCGGCCGCGACTTCGCCGAGATCTACGACCTGGTCGGCATCCGGGTCCTCGTCGACACCGTCCGGGACTGCTACGCCGCCCTCGGCACCGTGCACGCGCGATGGAATCCGGTCCCCGGCCGGTTCAAGGACTACATCGCGATGCCGAAGTTCAACATGTACCAGTCGCTCCACACGACGGTCATCGGACCCAGCGGCAAGCCGGTTGAGCTCCAGATCCGCACCTTCGACATGCACCGCCGCGCCGAGTACGGCATCGCCGCGCACTGGAAGTACAAGCAGCAGACCGTCGCCGGCACCTCCAAGGTACGGACCGACGTGCCGCAGGCGGCCAAGGGCAGCGCGGGCCACGACACCGTCAACGACATGGCGTGGCTGCGCCAGCTGCTGGACTGGCAGAAGGAGACCGAGGACCCGAGCGAGTTCCTCGACTCGCTGCGCTTCGACCTCTCGCGCAACGAGGTCTTCGTCTTCACGCCCAAGGGCGATGTCATCGCCCTGCCGGCCGGCGCCACCCCCGTCGACTTCGCGTACGCCGTCCACACCGAGGTCGGCCACCGCACCATAGGAGCGCGGGTCAACGGGCGGCTCGTACCGCTCGAATCGACCCTCGACAACGGCGACCTGGTCGAGGTCTTCACCTCCAAGGCCGAGGGCGCCGGCCCGTCCCGCGACTGGCTGGGCTTCGTCAAGTCCCCCCGGGCCCGCAACAAGATCCGCGCCTGGTTCTCCAAGGAGCGCCGCGACGAGGCGATCGAACACGGCAAGGACGCCATCGCGCGGGCGATGCGCAAGCAGAACCTGCCGATCCAGCGCATCCTGACCGGGGACTCCCTCGTCACCCTCGCGCACGAGATGCGCTACCCCGACATCTCCTCGCTCTACGCGGCGATCGGCGAGGGCCACGTCACCGCGCAGAACGTCGTGCAGAAGCTGGTCCAGGCCCTCGGCGGCGAGGACGCGGCCAACGAGGACATCGAGGACAGCATCCCGCCGGCCCGCGGCCGCAGCACCCGCCGCGGCAACGCCGACCCCGGCGTGGTGGTCAAGGGCGTCGAGGACGTGTGGGTCAAGCTGGCCCGCTGCTGCACCCCGGTGCCGGGCGACCCCATCATCGGGTTCGTCACCCGCGGCAGCGGCGTATCGGTCCACCGTGCCGACTGCGTCAACGTGGACTCCCTCTCCCAGCAGCCCGAGCGGATGCTGGAGGTCGAGTGGGCGCCCACCCAGTCCTCCGTCTTCCTGGTCGCCATCCAGGTCGAGGCGCTGGACCGGTCCCGGCTGCTGTCGGACGTCACCCGGGTCCTGTCGGACCAGCACGTGAACATCCTGTCGGCGGCCGTGCAGACCTCGCGGGACCGGGTGGCCACCTCCCGGTTCACCTTCGAGATGGGCGACCCGAAGCACCTGGGCCACGTCCTGAAGGCCGTACGGGGCGTCGAGGGCGTCTACGACGTCTACCGCGTGACCTCGGCCAGGAGGCCCTGACCCCGGCACGTGAGAGGGCCCCGGTACGCATGACACGTACCGGGGCCCTCTTTTGGCTGACGGTCACCTCGGCCATCAATTGAGCAACTCCCACGGCGAGCAACCACCTCCGCGAGAGCGGCGCCGGTTTAGGCGCAAAGGGGGGCGAATCAGCCGCCGAACTCCTCGAGGCCCTTCAGCGCCTGGTCCAGCAGGGCCTGGCGGCCCTCCAGCTCCCGGGACAGCTTGTCGGCCTTGGAGTTGTTGCCCTGGGCGCGCGCCGCGTCGATCTGGCCGCGCAGCTTGTCGACCGCCGCCTGCAGCTGGCCCGTCAGACCGGCCGCACGGGCCCGCGCCTCCGGGTTCGTACGCCGCCACTCGCCTTCCTCGGCCTCCTGGATGGCCCGCTCGACGGTGTGCATCCGGCCCTCGACCTTGGGACGCGCGTCCCGCGGTACGTGGCCGATGGCCTCCCAGCGCTCGTTCAGGGAGCGGAACGCGGCGCGGGCCGCCTTCAGGTCCGTGATCGGGACGAGCTTCTCGGCCTCGTCGGCCAGCTCCTCCTTCAGCTTCAGGTTCTCCACCTGCTCCGCGTCGCGCTCCGCGAACACCTCGCTGCGCGCCGCGAAGAACACGTCCTGGGCGCCGCGGAAACGGTTCCACAGGTCGTCCTCGGACTCGCGCTGCGCGCGGCCCGCGGCCTTCCAGCTCTCCATCAGCTCGCGGTAGCGCGCGGCCGTCGGACCCCAGTCGGTCGACTTCGACAGCGCCTCGGCCTCCGCGACCAGCTTCTCTTTGACCTTGCGGGCGTCCTCGCGCTGCGCGTCGAGCGAGGCGAAGTGGGCCTTGCGGCGCTTGGAGAAGGCGGAGCGGGCGTGCGAGAAGCGGTGCCACAGCTCGTCGTCCGACTTGCGGTCGAGGCGGGGCAGACCCTTCCAGATGTCCACCAGGGCCCGCAGCCGCTCGCCGGCACTGCGCCACTGGTCGCTCTGCGCCAGCTCCTCGGCCTCGGCCACCAGCGCGTCCTTGGCCGTACGGGCCTCGTCCGTCTGCTTGGCCTTCTGGACCTTGCGCTCCTCACGGCGCGAGTCCACGGTCGACACCAGCTTGTCGAGCCGGACGCGCAGCGCGTCGAGGTCGCCGACGGCGTGGTGCTCGTCCACCTGCGTGCGCAGGTGCTCGATGGCCGTCTGGGCGTCCTTGGCGGCCAGATCGGTGGTCCGCACCCGTCGTTCGAGGAGGCCGATCTCGACCACCAGGCCCTCGTACTTGCGCTCGAAGTAGGCCAGGGCCTCCTCCGGGGTGCCGGCCTGCCACGAGCCGACGACCTTCTCGCCATCGGCAGTACGCACGTACACGGTGCCGGTCTCGTCGACTCGGCCCCACGGGTCGCTGCTCACAGCGCCTCCTCCACCTGATGCCTGCGAGGGGTTCACCCCCTGGGCATCGTCCACAGTTTCCTGGGGCGGGCCGCGCCCGCCCTGCACAACGCCAACATAGGCGACCGCCGGGCCGGCTGTCCGCATCCAGCACGACGGAATATCGCCGTACCGGAGCGCCTTCGAGGAAATCGATTCGAGGAATCGAGGAGACAGCCCGGGCCCGGGGTGCCCGGTCCCGGTCAGTTCTGGGTGACGGTGCCCTTCTCGATGGTCACGGGGGTCTTGGGGGCCCCGTCCTGGCCGCCGTCGGCCGTGCCTGCCTTGGCCACCTCTTCGAGCACCTTCAGTCCGGCTGCGTCGATCTTGCCGAAGGGGGTGTACGAGGGAGTCAGCGGGCTGTCCTTGTAGACCAGGAAGAACTGGCTGCCGCCCGAGCCGGGCTGGCCGGTGTTGGCCATCGCCACCGTGCCCGCCGGGTAGACGACCTGGCCGGTCTCGTCGGGCTTGCCCAGCGAGTCGAGGTTCTCGTCCGCGATGGTGTAGCCGGGGCCGCCCATGCCGGTGCCCTGCGGGTCGCCGCACTGCAGGACGAAGATCCCGCTCGTCGTCAGGCGGTGGCACTTGGTGTTGTCGAAGAACTTCTTGTCGGCGAGCGACTTGAACGAGTTGACCGTCTGCGGGGTCTTCGCCGCGTCCATCTCGAACTTGACGTCGCCGGCGCTGGTCTTCAGGTCGAAGGTGTACTTCGCCTTGGCGTCGATCGCCATCGCCGGGGAGGGGGACTGCTGCGGGGTGGGCGAGGCCGAAGGGGTCACGGCCGGATCGGCCGCCTCGTCCTTCTTGTCCTTGTCGAAGACACCGCCGGCCACGAGGCCGACCAGCGTCGCCACGACCACGGCCACCGCCGCGCCGATCACGGCGAGCCGCCTGCGCGACTTCTGCCGCGCTTCGGCACGCCGCTTCTGCTGGCGTTCGTACTTCTCCCTGGCGAGCTGGCGCCGCCGCTGATCGCTCGTGACCACCGGGTCGTCTCCTTGTGCGTCTCTGGTACCACTGTCCGGGCTGGGTTAGGCCGTACCGTATATGGGTTCGCTGTGTAATGAGCGGCGCCGGTAGGCTCTGAGCAGCAGCATTCCGATCTGCAGCCTCCCGCCGGACGACGATTGAGGACGAACGTGCTGATTGCCGGATTCCCCGCCGGGGCCTGGGGGACCAACTGTTACGTGGTCGCCCCCGCCGCCGGTGAGGAGTGCGTCATCATCGACCCGGGCCACCAGGCCACCCAGGGTGTCGAAGAGACGCTGAAGAAGCATCGGCTCAAGCCCGTCGCGGTCGTCCTCACCCATGGCCACATCGATCATGTGGCCTCGGTGGTCCCGGTGTGCGGAGCACACGACGTACCGGCCTGGATCCACCCCGAGGACCGCTTCATGATGAGCGACCCGGAGAAGGCCCTCGGCCGTTCCCTCGGAGCCCAGCTCATGGGCGAGCTCACGGTGGGGGAGCCCTCCGACGTCAAGGAGCTCACTGACGGTGCGCAGCTCGCCCTGGCCGGCATGGAGCTCACCGTGTCGCACGCCCCCGGACATACCAGGGGGTCGGTGACCTTCGGGATGCCCGCGGCGGCGGACATCCCGCCGCTGCTGTTCTCGGGCGACCTGCTCTTCGCCGGCTCCATCGGGCGCACCGACTTCCCCGGCGGCAGCCACGCCGACATGCTCGAGTCGCTGGCCCGCGTGTGCCTGCCGCTCGACGATTCGACCGTGGTGCTGCCCGGACACAACGAGCACACGACCATTGGCCGTGAGCGAGCCACCAACCCGTACCTGCGGCAGGTGGCCGCCGGCCTGGGAGACGGCTTCACGTCTCCACGACGAGGAATGTGACGAGAGTTTCGTGAGTACTTTTCAGGCCCCCAAGGGCACGTACGACCTGCTGCCGCCCCGCTCTGCGACCTTCCTGGCGGTGCGCGAGGCGATCTCGGCGCCCCTGAAGAACTCCGGCTACGGATACGTGGAGACCCCCGGCTTCGAGAACGTCGAGCTGTTCTCGCGCGGCGTCGGCGAGTCCACCGACATCGTCAGCAAGGAGATGTACACCCTCACCACGAAGGGCGGCGACCAGCTCGCCCTGCGCCCCGAGGGCACCGCCTCCGTGCTCCGCGCCGCCCTGCAGGGCAACCTGCACAAGCTCGGCGGCCTGCCCGTCAAGCTCTGGTACTCCGGCTCCTACTACCGCTACGAGCGGGCCCAGGCGGGCCGCTACCGCCACTTCTCCCAGGTCGGCGCCGAGGCGATCGGAGCCGAGGACCCGGCCCTGGACGCCGAGCTGATCATCCTGGCCGACCAGGCGTACCGCTCGCTGGGGCTGCGCAACTTCCGGATCCTGCTGAACTCGCTCGGCGACAAGGAGTGCCGCCCGGTGTACCGGGAGGCCCTCCAGGCCTTCCTGCGCGGGCTCGACCTCGACGCGGAGACCGTGCGACGGGCCGAGATCAACCCGCTGCGCGTCCTCGACGACAAGCGGGCCGACGTGCAGAAGCAGCTCGTCGGCGCCCCGATGCTGCGCGACTACCTCTGCGACGCCTGCAAGGCGTACCACGAGGAGGTGCGGGCGCTGGTGACGGCGGCCGGGGTCGCCTTCGAGGACGACGAGAAGCTCGTGCGCGGCCTGGACTACTACACCCGCACCACCTTCGAGTTCGTCCACGACGGTCTGGGCTCCCAGTCCGCGGTGGGCGGCGGCGGCCGCTACGACGGCCTCTCCGAGATGATCGGCGGACCGGCGCTGCCTTCGGTGGGCTGGGCGCTGGGCGTCGACCGCACGGTGCTGGCGCTCGAAGCCGAGGGCGTCGAACTGGACATCCCCGCCTCGACCTCCGTCTTCGCGGTGGCGCTCGGCGCGGCGAAGCCGGTGCTGTTCGGTCTGGTGACCGAGCTGCGGCGGGCCGGTGTGGCCGCGGACATCTCGTACGGGGGCAAGGGCCTCAAGGGTGCGATGAAGGACGCGAACCGTTCGGGCGCGCGGTTCGCGGTGGTCGCGGGGGACCGTGACCTCGAAGAGGGCGTAGTCCAGCTGAAGGACATGGAGTCCGGGGAGCAGGCGCCGGTGGCACTGGCCGATGTGGTCGCCACGGTCCAGGCGCGCCTGGCCTGACCGGCCGTGCCGATGGGCGGGGTGGGGGATCTCTCCCCGCCCCGCCCTTCGCCGTTTCCTGGGGCTCCGCCCCAGACCCCGCGCCTCAAACGCCGGCGGGGCTGGAATTCGCTACGCGAATCCAGCCCGCGCAGCGGACTCCGCTACAGCAAGCCGTGCCGCATGGCAGTGGTCACCGCCGCGGTGCGGTCAGCGACCTCCAGCTTTCCGAAGATGCGGAGCATGTGCGTCTTGACCGTGGACTCCGCCACGAACAGCCGGCGGCCGATCTCGGCATTGGTCGCTCCCCCGGCGACCAGGCGGAGCACCTCCACCTCCCGGTCGGAGAGCCGCGGCAGCGACGGGCGGGTGCGGAGCTGGTCGACCAGGCGGCCCGCCACCGTCGGGGCGAGGACCGTCTCGCCGCGCACGGCCGCCCGGACCGCGGCCGCCAGTTCCGCCCGCGCCATGTCCTTCAGCAGGTAGCCCGCCGCCCCCGCCTCCACCGCCCGCAGGATGTCCCGGTCCTCCTCGTACGTGGTCAGCACCACGACCCGTACCGGCAGCCGGGCCGCCGTGATGCGGGCGATCGATTCGACTCCGTCGCCGCCCGGCATCCGCAGGTCCATCAGGATCAGGTCCAGGCCGCCTTCGGGGACCAGCCGCGCGGCCAGTGCCTCCGCCTGGGGGCCGTTCGAGGCCTCCGCGACGACCTCCAGGTCCGGTTCGGCGCTGAGCATGCCGCGCAGCCCCTCCCGTACCACCGGGTGGTCGTCGGCCAGCAGGATGCGGATCATCTCGTACGGCTCCTCAGCGGATCGGAAGGGTGACGGTGACGGTGGTACCGGCCGAGGCGGCGCTGTCGACCGCCGCCGTGCCGCCCACCTCGGCCGCGCGGGCGAACAGGCCCCGCAGGCCGTAGCCCGGTGCGGGGGCCGCCGGGTCGAAGCCCCGGCCGTCGTCCCGGACCGTGAGGGTCAGTTCGCAGCCGCCGTAGGCGAGGGAGACCGCGCAGCGCGCCTGCGGTCCGGCGTGCTTGGCGGCGTTCGACAGGGACTCCTGGCAGGACCGCAGGGCCACCACTTCGAGGACCGCGGCCAGCGGCCGGACCTCCCCGGTCACCGAGACGGCAGCCGGTGGATCGTGCCGGGCCGCGAGGCGCCGTACCGCGTCGGGCAGTGAACCGCCGTCGAGATCCGCGGGCGCGCCACCCGCCACCAGGGCGCGGGCCTCGGCCAGGTTCTGCCGGGCGGTGACGGCCATCAACTCCAGATGGTGCCGGGCCCGCTCCGGATCGGTGTCCAGTTCCGACTGCACGGCCTGTACGAGCATCAGCAGACTGGTGAAGCCCTGGGCGAGGGTGTCGTGGATCTCGCGGGACATGCGTTCCCTTTCGGCGTGGGCGCCGCGTTCGGCGGAGAGCCGGGCCACCTCCTCCCGGCTGGCGTCGAGTTCCGCGATGAGGGAGGCCCGGTGCCCGCTCTGCTCGATGATCCGGACGATCCAGGCACCGAAGAAGGCGGAGAAGAGGAAGGCGACGAGCGCGCCGAGCGCGCTCGCGAAGACGACGTGTCCCTCCGGCCGCCACACCAGCGCCCAGCCCGCCACCGGCAGCAGACACAGCAGGCCCGCCGCGCCGACCGCGCGCCGCAGGGGCAGCAGCATGAAGCACTGCGGGGCGAGGGCGAAGGTGATCAGCCGGGACTCGCCGGCCAGGGTGGCGGCCGGCAGGAAGAGGGCCAGCGCCACGCCCAGGTAGCGGGCGGAGCGCCGGGACGCGGCGCCGGGCGCCAGCAGGAGCAGCGGGCGTCCGGCGCCGAGGTAGCAGGGGACCAGGAGGGCGAGCAGGGCGACGGCGGTGATCCGGTACGCCGGCCCGGGGGAGTCCGCGCCGAGGACGAAGGCCGCGGTCGCGACCCACACGACCCCGAAGTAGAGGTCCCACGGGCCGAACGCGCGGTCCCACACGTGGGACTCGCGCGCCCCGGCCGCCTCGGCGAAGGCGGTCAGCCGTCGCGGCGGTTCTTCCACTTGAAGGTCATCAGACACAGGACCAGACCCCCCACGACCCAGGCACCCAGGACCAGGGCGACCCGCCCATACTCCCAGCCGCCGGCCTGTTCGAGAACGGCCGCCGACTCCGGCAGGAACACCCCGCGCAGCCCCTGGCACATCCACTTGAGCGGGAACAGCGCACCGATGTTCAGCAGCCAGTCCGGGATCTGGTGGACCGGGATGAAGACGCCCGAGACGAACTGCAGGATCAGGAACGGCAGGACCACGACCGAGCTGGCGCTCTTGCCGGACTTGGGCAGGCTGCTGATGGCGATGCCGAGCAGGGCGCAGCCGGCCAGACCCAGGACGAAGATCCAGGTGAAGGTCAGCCACTTGGAGGCGGACGTCGGCAGATCGAGGTCGAACAGGGTGGAGCCGACCAGCAGCAGGATCGCGGTTTCGGCGAGGCCGGTGGCCAGCACCATCCACACCTTGCCGAGGAAGTACGCCGCCGGCGGCATCGGGGTCCCGCGCAGCCGGCGCAGCACCTTCTCGTCGCGTTCGACGGCGATCGAGATGCCGAGGGACTGGAAGCTGGTGGACATGATGCCGGCGGCGACCATGCCGGCCGCGTACATCTGGGAGGCGGTGACCCCGGTGCCCTCCATGCCCTCGCTGAAGATCGAGGCGAAGAGCGCGAGGAAGACGATGGGGAAGGCGAAAGTGAAGATCACCGCGTCGCGCTGGCGGACGAACTGCCGGATCTCCAGCGCTCCGCGGCTCACACCGAGGGACCAGGCACCGGGCAGCGCCACGGCCCCGCCCGTGCCCGCGCGCGTCCGCGTGCCCGTGGTCTTGCCCGTACCGGTCTCCGTGCTCATCGGGACTCCTCCTGCCGCGTCGTGTTCCGGTCGAGCTGGCCCGTGAGGCGCAGGTACACGTCCTCCAGGGTGGGGCGGGTGATCCTCAGGTCCGGGACCTCCCCGTCGAAGCGGGCCGCCAGCTCGGCGACCGTACGGGTGGGCGTCTCGGTGGAGGTGCTGCGCGGGCTTCCGTCCCGGTCCGTCCACTCGACGGTGGCGCCGGTCCCGAGACGGGCGCGCAGCGCGGCCGGTTCGCCCTCGGCCACGACCTTGCCGCGGGCGATGACCGCGAGCCGGTCGGCGAGGGCCTCGGCCTCCTCCAGGTAGTGGGTGGTGAGCACGATGGTGGTGCCCGAGTCGGATAGCAGCCGGATCAGGTCCCAGAACTGCCGCCGGGCTGCCGGGTCGAAACCGGTCGTGGGCTCGTCCAGGAGCAGCAGCTCGGGGTCGCCGATCACCCCGAGCGCCACGTCGAGGCGGCGCCGCTGCCCGCCGGAGAGGCTCTTGAGCCGGTGGCCGCGCTTGTCCTCCAGACCGACCAGGGCGATCACCTCGGCCGGATCGCGCGGGGCCGGGTAGTAGCGGGCGAAATGCTCGACCGTCTCCCGTACCGTCAGTTCGGCGGGCGCCGACTCGTCCTGCCAGACGATGCCGACGCGCGAGCGCCAGGCCCGTCCGGCGGTGGCGGGGTCCGCGCCGAGGACGAGCACCTCGCCGCCGTCCCGCTCCCGGTGCCCCTGGAGTATTTCCACCGTGGTGCTCTTGCCGGCGCCGTTGGGCCCCAGGAGGCCGAAGACCTCGCCCCGCCGGATCGTCAGGTCCAGTCCGTCCACCGCGGTGACTTCGCCGTACTGCTTGCGGAGCCCCCGTACTTCCACCGCGTTCTGTGTCATGCCTCCCATGGTGTGGCGGAAGCCCGTCCACCGGTCCCCCCGTGCGTACCTCCTCCTGTCCGTCGAACGGTGGACAGTGGTCGGGTACGGCACAATGGCCCGTGCTTGTTGACCTTGCAGATGTGGAGCGGGCGGGATGACGACACGAGGGACCGATACGGACACCGCCGAGCCGCGGACGGCCGTCGGCGGCAGTCGGGCGCTGGCCCTGCTGCTGGTGATCACGGGAGCCGCGGGACTGCTCGCCGCCTGGGTCATCACGATCGACAAGTTCAAGCTGCTGGAGGACCCGAACTTCACCCCGGGCTGCAGCCTCAACCCGATCGTCTCCTGCGGCAACATCATGAAGAGCGACCAGGCGGCCGTCTTCGGCTTCCCGAACCCGATGCTGGGGCTGGTCGCCTACGGCATGGTCGTGTGCGTCGGCATGAGCCTGCTCGCACGGGCGCGCTTCCCCCGCTGGTACTGGCTGACCCTGAACGCCGGGATGCTCTTCGGCGTCGGCTTCTGCACCTGGCTGATGTACCAGTCGCTCTACACCATCAACTCCCTGTGCCTGTGGTGCTGCCTGGCCTGGGTCGCCACCATCGTCATGTTCTGGTACGTCACCTCGCACAACGTCCGGGGCCGCCTGCTGCCGGCTCCCGGCTGGCTGCGCGGGCTCTTCGACGAGTTCACCTGGGTGCTGCCCGTCCTGCACATCGGGATCATCGGGATGCTGATCCTGACCCGCTGGTGGGACTTCTGGACCTCCTGAGCCCGGCCGGCGCGACGGGCGGGAGTGTCGGTGGCCTCGCATAGGCTTCCGGTGTGGAACCAGATCTCTTCACCGCCGCCGCCGAAGACCGCCAGGCGAAGGACCCCTCCAGTTCTCCGCTCGCCGTCCGGATGCGCCCGCGCACCCTGGACGAGGTCGTCGGCCAACAACACCTGCTGAAGCCCGGCTCCCCGCTCAGGCGGCTCGTCGGGGACGGGGCGGGCGGTCCCGCCGGTGCCTCCTCGGTGATCCTCTGGGGTCCGCCGGGCATCGGGAAGACCACGCTCGCGTACGTGGTGAGCCAGGCGACGAAGAAGCGGTTCGTCGAGCTGTCCGCGATCACCGCCGGCGTGAAGGAAGTACGGGCCGTCATCGAGGGCGCCAAGCGGGCGGCCGGCGGATACGGCAAGGACACGGTCCTCTTCCTCGACGAGATCCACCGCTTCAGCAAGGCGCAGCAGGACTCGCTGCTGCCGGCCGTGGAGAACCGCTGGGTCACGCTGATCGCCGCGACCACGGAGAACCCGTACTTCTCGATCATCTCCCCGCTGCTGTCCCGCTCGCTGCTGCTGACGCTGGAACCGCTGACCGACGAGGACCTGAGCGCCCTGATGCACCGGGCGCTGACGGAGGAGCGGGGCCTCGGCGGGGCGGTCACCCTGCCGGCGGACGCGGAGGCGCACCTGCTGCGGATCGCCGGAGGAGACGCACGGCGCGCGCTGACGGCCCTGGAGGCGGGCGCGGGATCGGCGATCGCCAAGGGCGAGCCCGAGATCAGCCTCCAGACGGTGGAGGAGGCCGTCGACCGGGCCGCGGTGAAGTACGACCGCGACGGCGACCAGCACTACGACGTGGCCAGCGCGCTGATCAAGTCGATCCGGGGCTCGGACGTGGACGCGGCGCTGCACTATCTGGCGCGCATGATCGAAGCGGGGGAGGACCCCCGGTTCATCGCGCGCCGGCTGATGATCTCGGCGAGCGAGGACATCGGGCTGGCCGACCCGACGGCCCTGCCCCTCGCGGTGGCGGCCGCCCAGGCCGTGGCGATGATCGGCTTCCCGGAGGCTTCGCTCACGCTGTCGCACGTGACGATCGCGCTGGCGCTGGCCCCGAAGTCGAACACCGCGACGACGGCGATCGGCGCGGCGCTGGCGGATGTACGGGCGGGGCTGGCGGGCTCGGTGCCGACGCACTTGCGCGACGGGCACTACAAGGGGGCGGCGAAGCTGGGGCACGCGGTGGGGTACGTGTACCCGCACGACGTGCCCGGCGCGATTGCTGCGCAGCAGTACGCGCCGGACGAGGTCCACGGCAAGCGGTACTACGAACCGACCCGGTACGGAGCCGAAGCCCGCTACGCGGACGTGGTGGAAAAGGTCCGCGAGCGGCTCCGGGGCGCCGGCTCCTGACCTGCGTCGCCGCTCCCGGGGGACCAGCTCCCGGACCCCCGCGGGGTATGGGGCGGAGCCCCAGGGAACGGTGGAAGGGCGGGTAGGGGGCTTCGCTCCGCGCAGCGGCCTCGTGTCGCGGGCGCGGGGTAAGCGGCCCGGGCCTAGGCTCCGTCGCATGGGACGTCCCGCTCCGCTCATCGCCGTCGCAGCCGCGATGCTGCTCAGCGGGTGTCACCACGGAGACGGCGAAAGGGCACAGGCCAGCGCCGCCGCACTCGTCGCCCAGGTCCCCCTCGCGAGCGCCGGGTTCCCGCCCTCCGCGGCCACCGCCAAGGCGCAGCTGGGGAAGCTCAAGGTCGAGTGGGGCAAGAACTGGGAGACGTACAAGCGCGAGAACTTCGGCAAGTACTGGTCCGACGAGACCGACGCCATCGGCGGCCGCAACGGGTGCGACACCCGCGACGACGTCCTGCGCCGGGACCTCCGGGAGCTGCGCGAGGGCGACAGGAACCCCTGCGTGGTGCTCTCCGGAGTGCTGAAGGACCCGTACACGGGGAAGGAGCTCCCCTATTACTACCGCCGCGCCTCGCAGATCCAGACCGACCACGTCGTCGCCCTCGGCGCCGCCTGGCGCGGGGGCGCGTACGCGTGGACCCCGCAGCGGCGCCTGGAGTACGCCAACGACCTGGACGTGCTGCTCGCCGTGGACAAGCAGACGAACTACGACAAGAGCAGCAAGACCGCGGACAAGTGGAAGCCGCCCCAGAAGGGCTACTGGTGCGAGTACGCGCGGCGGTACACCGGGATCAAGGCGAAGTACGGGCTCTCCGTGACCCCGCCGGAGAAGCAGGCGCTGGAGGAGACGCTCGGCACCTGCCCGTAGCCGGTCAGCCGGCGAACAGGGTGCTCATGGCCCGGCGCAGGCCGCAGACATCGGTCACCGGCTCCGGGAAGTCGAAGCGGGCGTCGAAGGCGGTGGCGCCGCGGGTGAAGCGCACGCGCAGGCCCAGCCGGTCCAGGGCGAGGGGGACCGCCGTCAGGTCCGCCGTCTCCCGGGTGCCCAGCAGGCCGCACAGATCACCCATCCGGTCTCCGTGCGAAGAGGCCAGGTGCTGGAGGAGCTCCGTCTCGTGGGCCACCATCGGGTCGGGCTCGGCCGCGGCCAGCAGCTCGGGGTCCACGTGCTCGGCGCCCCACAGGTCGTCCACCGAGATCTCGCCGACCTCCAGGCGCAGCAGCATCCACGCGGGCCGGCCGGCGGACGGGGCCTCGAGCGATTCGGACAGGCCGAGGAGCTCTCCGACCGGGTGCCGCTCCGCCAGCAGCGCCGCGCAGGCCGCCCGCTCGGCGGCCCCGCGCACCGGCGTGAGCCACCCGGCGAGCCAGGCGCGGCCTCGGATACGATGGGGCACGGACACCGGCGCCACATCCGTGATCTCGATCACGGCGGTGAGGTCGTCGTCCTGGGCGTGAGCGGCTGCCCTGGCAGCCGCGGATTCCCCTGATACCAGGAGAATCACGTCCCCGTCCGGGGTGACGGTCCTTGCGGCCGGCATCCCTGTCCCGAACTCCCCCTGGTCAAGAGCACCGGGGAGCGTGAGGGATACTGAGGCGTTGGACTCTACGAGGGTTCGTACGCGTTCGGCTCCGGTGAGCTGCCGAACGCCTTCCCTGGGACGCGGCTGACCTTGCTTATCGTCGCCGAAAGCAGATCCTGTTTCGTTTGGATCTGAACTTCGGTGCGCACTGGGCAGGGGGATCCCATGTGGTCGAGACATTACGTCCTCCTCGCTAAGGTAAGCCTCACCTAACTTACATGGAGGTAGGTTCCACGTGAACCAGAAGCGACCCAAGGTCAAGAAGTCGCGTGCCCTCGGCATTGCGCTGACCCCGAAGGCCGTCAAGTACTTCGAGGCCCGCCCCTACCCGCCGGGCGAGCACGGCCGTGGCCGCAAGCAGAACTCGGACTACAAGGTTCGTCTGCTGGAGAAGCAGCGTCTGCGCGCTCAGTACGACATCTCTGAGCGTCAGATGGCCCGCGCGTACGACCGCGCCAAGAAGGCCGAAGGCAAGACGGGCGAGGCGCTGGTCGTCGAGCTCGAGCGTCGCCTCGACGCCCTGGTCCTGCGTTCGGGCATCGCCCGCACCATCTACCAGGCTCGCCAGATGGTCGTTCACGGCCACATCGAGGTCAACGGCGACAAGGTCGACAAGCCGTCGTTCCGCGTCCGTCCGGACGACGTCATCACGGTGCGCGAGCGCAGCCGCGAGAAGGTTCCGTTCCAGGTTGCCCGTGAGGGTGGCTACGCAGGCGAGGGCGAAACCCCGCGTTACCTGCAGGTCAACCTGAAGGCCCTGGCCTTCCGCCTGGACCGCGACCCGAACCGCAAGGAAATCCCGGTCATCTGCGACGAGCAGCTCGTCGTCGAGTACTACGCCCGCTGATCCAGTACCAGCGGACGTAGCCCTCACAGGCTGGTTCAGCCCGCCGGTTCCCCCTTGGGGGAGCCGGCGGGCTTCCTGCTTTTCGGCTCCGGGTGGCCCACCGGCCGATCCGCCGTGGCGCGCGGCCTCGGCAGCGGCCCCGCCGGCACGGGAGCCGGCTCCGGCCCGCGCAGGGCGCGCTCGACGAGGGCGTCCAGGGGCAGGGCCCGGCCGTGGCGGGCGCAGGACGCGTACCGCTCGGCGCCCAGCAGTTCGCCCGCCCGCTCCTGGCACATCAGCCGCGGTGCGTTGAAGTACCCCGAGCCGAACAGCCGCATCCCCACCCCGTCCCACAGGGGCTCCGCCGCGCCCTGCAGGACCGCCGCCTCCGCCGGATGCCCCTCGGCCACCGTGACCAGCGCGAGCAGCTCCACCGCCAGCACCAGCCCGACCAGATCGCGGAAGGTGTGGTTGATGGCCACGCACTCGGCCAGCAGCCGCCGCGCCTCGGCCGTGCCCCCGGCGTCCAGCGCCGCGTACGCCAGGACGTACAGGGCGTACGCCTTGGTCCAGCGCTCCCCGCGCTCCTCGCAGATGTCCCGGACCTCCCGGCACAGGGAGAGCGCGCCCGCCAGATCTCCCTGGAAGGCCAGCGCCATCGCCAGTTCCACCTGGCACATCAGCACGTTGCTGTTGAGCTCCCCGGCTTCCCGGTAGCGCTCCAGCGCCGAGCCGAGCAGCTCCCCGGCCCGGACCATGTCGTCCGAGATCAGTGCCAGACAGCCCATCCGGTGCACGGCGTACGCGCCCGCCACCGGGTTCTCGCTCCGCGCGGCCCCGTCCCGGCACTCGTACAGCGCGCTCATCGAGGCCACCGCGTCGCCCTGCAGGGCCGCGACGTACCCGAGCACCCACAGTGCCTTCAGCCGGGAGGTCTCGTACTCCGGCCCGGCGAGCCCGAGATCACCCTCCAGGGTCCGGTCCAGCCAGTGCCGGCCCTCGGTGAGCCGGCCGCAGCCGGCCCAGAAGAACCACAGGGTGCCCGCCAGGTACTGGCCCAGGTGGACCTCCTCCGGCTCGTCCAGGCAGCACTCCAGCGCGAGCCGCAGGTTCGGCAGTTCCGCCTCCACCAGCGCGGCCACCTCCTCCTGGCGCGGACTGAACCAGTCCAGCTCGCACCAGGTCGCCAGGCCCATGTACCAGTCCCGGTGCCGGCGCCGCAGCCGCCGGGCGTCGCCCAGCGACTCCAGCCAGCCCGCCCCGTAGATCCGTACGCTCTCCAGCATCCGGTAGCGGACCCCGGCCGCCGTCTCCTCCCGGACCAGCAGGGACTGCCCCAGCAGCTCCCCGACCAGGTCCAGCACCGAATCCACCGGCAGGTCCGGCCCCGAACACACGTACTCGGCGGCGTCCAGGTCGAACTGCCCGGCGAACACCGAGAGCCGCGCCCACAGCAGCCGCTCCCCGGCCGTGCACAGCTCGTGGCTCCAGCCGATCGCCGTGCGCAGGGCCCGGTGCCGGGGCAGCGCACCGCGCGAGCCGCCCGTCAGCAGGGCGAAGCGGTCCTCCAGCCGGGACAGCACCTGCTCCGGCGACAGGGTGCGCAGCCGGCCCGCCGCCAGCTCCAGCGCCAGCGGCAGGCCGTCGAGGCGGGCGCACAGCTCGGCCAGCACCGCACGGTTGGCCTCCGTCAGGGCGAAGGCCGGATCGGCCGCCGAGGTCCGCTCGATCAGCAGGGCCAGGGCCTCCTCGGGATCCAGCGGGGCGAGCGGCCAGGACAGCTCCCCGTCGAGGGTCAGCGGGCGCCGGCCGGCGGCGAGCACGCGCAGACCGGGGGAGCGGCGCAGGAGGTCCCGTACCAGGTCGGCGGTCTCGTCGACCAGTTGCTCGAAGCCGTCCAGCACCAGCAGCAGCCGCCGCTCGGCCAGGTGTTCGGCAAGGACCGTCCGGGGCGGCCGGGTGGTGTGGTCGGTCAGCCCGAGCGCCTCGGCGAGCGTCAGCTCCAGCAGCGCCGGATCCCGTACGGAGGCCAGCTCGGCCAGCCACACCCCGTCGAAGTAGCGTTCCTGCGCCGGATCGGCGGGGCCGCCCGCGTCGGAAGGGCGGACGGGACCGGCCGCCGCGTCGGCGGCAGCCCTGGCCGCCGCCAGTACCAGGCGGGTCTTGCCCACGCCGCCCGCGCCGGTCACCGTGACCAGCCGCGAGGCGTCCAGCAGCCGCCCCAGCTCGGAAAGTTCTCCGCCCCGCCCGACAAAGCCGCTCAGGTCCGAGGGAAGATTGCCCGGCGTCCTTCGTGGAATGGGTCTTTGTCGCATGGGACACGGAGCGTACTGGTCCGCATGCGCTGCGTACAAGGCGGGTCGGTCCCGGACGCCCGGCAGGGGTGGCGCCCCGGATTTCCGGTACTGCGGCGGATCTCCGGCGCGATAGGGTCGGAGGACGACTTTTTCGCTTGGTGATCAATCTGTAGAGAGCGGTGTGAACGTGTCCGGTGGAGAGGTGGCCGGGATCCTCGTGGCCGTCTTCTGGGCCATCCTCGTCTCGTTCCTCGCCGTGGTGCTGGTGAGGCTGGCGCAGGTGCTGAAGGCGACCACCAAGCTGGTGGCCGACGTGACCGAGCAGGCCGTCCCGCTGCTCGCGGAAGCCTCCACCACCGTCCGCTCCGCCCGCACCCAGCTCGACCGGGTCGACGCCATCGCGAGCGACGTACAGGAAGTCACCTCCAACGCCTCCGCGCTGTCCTCCACCGTGGCGTCCACCTTCGGCGGCCCGCTCGTCAAGGTCGCGGCCTTCGGCTACGGCGTCCGCAAGGCGCTGGGCAAGGGCGGCGCGACCCCGCAGGACGCGCCGGGCAAGACCTCCCGACGGACCGTGATCGTCGGCCGTACGGTGCCGGCGGCCCGGCGCCGGAAGCAGAAGGGCTGAGATCTCCGATGTTCCGCCGAGCCTTCTGGTTCACCGCCGGCGCAGCCGCCGGCGTGTGGGCCACCACCAAGGTCAACCGGCAGCTCAAGAAGCTGACGCCGGAGAGCCTCGCCGCCCAGGCCGCCGACAAGGCGATCGAGGCGGGCCACCGCCTCAAGGACTTCGCCCTCGACGTCAAGTCGGGAATGTCGCAGCGCGAGGACGAGCTGAACGACGCACTGGGACTCCACCAGGATCCCGACCTGCCCGGCAACGTCACCGCCCTTCCCGGGCCGCGGCGGCTGCGGGCCATCGAGCAGGACCAGAACGACCAGAACTCGTACCGTTCGAACCACTCGGGCGGGACGTACAACCGGAATGAGGACCACTGATGGAGTCGGCTGAAATCCGCCGCCGCTGGCTGAGCTTCTTCGAGGAGCGCGGTCACACCGTTGTCCCTTCGGCGTCGCTCATCGCGGACGACCCGACTCTGCTGCTGGTGCCCGCGGGCATGGTGCCGTTCAAGCCGTACTTCCTCGGCGAGGTCAAGCCGCCGGCGTCCACGCTCACCAGCGTGCAGAAGTGCGTCCGTACGCCGGACATCGAAGAGGTCGGCAAGACCACCCGCCACGGCACGTTCTTCCAGATGTGCGGCAACTTCTCCTTCGGCGACTACTTCAAGGAAGGCGCCATCAAGTACGCCTGGGAGCTGCTCACCAGCTCCGTGGCGGACGGTGGCTACGGCCTCGAGCCCGAGAAGCTCTGGATCACGGTCTACCTCGACGACGACGAGGCCGAGGCCATCTGGCGCGACAAGGTCGGCGTCCCGCAGGAGCGCATCCAGCGCCTGGGCAAGAAGGACAACTTCTGGTCCATGGGCGTCCCGGGCCCCTGCGGTCCCTGCTCGGAGATCAACTACGACCGCGGTCCCGAGTTCGGCGTCGAGGGCGGCCCCGCCGTCAACGACGAGCGCTACGTGGAGATCTGGAACCTGGTCTTCATGCAGTACGAGCGCGGCGCCGGCGACGGGAAGGAAGACTTCCCGATCCTCGGCGACCTGCCGTCGAAGAACATCGACACCGGTCTCGGCCTCGAGCGCCTCGCCATGATCCTGCAGGGCGTACAGAACATGTACGAGACCGACACCCTGCGCGTGGTCATGGACAAGGCCACCGAGCTGACCGGCGTGCAGTACGGCGCCGAGCAGGGCACGGACGTCTCGCTGCGCGTGGTCGCCGACCACATCCGCACCTCGACCATGCTCATCGGCGACGGCGTCACCCCCGGCAACGAGGGCCGCGGCTACGTGCTGCGCCGCATCATGCGCCGCGCCATCCGCAACATGCGCCTCATGGGCGCCACCGGTCCGGTCGTCCAGGACCTGGTCAACGTGGTCATCGAGACGATGGGGCAGCAGTACCCGGAGCTCGTGACCGACCGCAAGCGCATCGAGACCGTCGCGCTCGCCGAAGAGGCCGCCTTCCTCAAGGCCATCAAGGGCGGCACGAACATCCTCGACACCGCCGTGAGCGAGACCAAGGCCGCCGGCGGCACGGTCCTGGCCGGGGACAAGGCGTTCCTGCTCCACGACACCTGGGGCTTCCCGATCGACCTCACCCTGGAGATGGCCGCCGAGCAGGGCCTCGCCGTGGACGAGCCCGGCTTCCGCCGCCTGATGCAGGAGCAGCGGGACCGCGCCAAGGCCGACGCCAAGGCCAAGAAGACCGGCCACGCGGACATGTCCGCCTACCGGGAGATCGCCGACGGCTCCGGCGCCACCGAGTTCACCGGCTACGCCACCAACCAGGGCGAGTCCACCATCGTCGGCCTCCTGGTCAACGGCGTCTCCGCGCCCGCCGCCTCCGAGGGCGACGAGGTCGAGGTCGTCCTGGACCGCACCCCCTTCTACGCCGAGGGCGGCGGCCAGCTCGCCGACCAGGGCCGCATCAAGCTCGACTCGGGCGCCGTCATCGTCGTCCGCGACGTGCAGCAGCCGGTCCCGGGCGTCTCCGTGCACAAGGGCTCCGTCCAGGTCGGCGAGGTGACGGTGGGCGCCTCCGCGTACGCCGCCATCGACATCCAGCGCCGCCGGGCCATCGCCCGCGCCCACTCGGCCACGCACCTGACGCACCAGGCCCTGCGCGACGCGCTCGGCCCGACGGCCGCCCAGGCCGGTTCCGAGAACTCGCCCGGCCGCTTCCGCTTCGACTTCGGCTCGCCGAACGCCGTTCCCGGCTCGGTCCTCACCGACGTCGAGCACAAGATCAACGACGTGCTCTCCCGCGAGCTCGACGTCACCGCCGAGATCATGAGCATCGACGAGGCGAAGAAGCAGGGCGCCATCGCCGAGTTCGGCGAGAAGTACGGCGAGCGCGTGCGCGTCGTGACCATCGGCGACTTCTCCAAGGAGCTGTGCGGCGGCACGCACGTCGGCAACACCGCCCAGCTGGGCCTGGTGAAGCTGCTCGGCGAGTCCTCCATCGGCTCCGGCGTGCGCCGCGTCGAGGCCCTCGTCGGCGTGGACGCGTACAACTTCCTCGCCAAGGAGCACACGGTCGTCGCCCAGCTCCAGGAGCTGGTCAAGGGCCGTCCGGAGGAACTGCCGGAGAAGATCGCCTCCATGCTCGGCAAGCTGAAGGACGCCGAGAAGGAGATCGAGAAGTTCCGCGCGGAGAAGGTCCTCCAGGCCGCCGCCGGTCTCGCCCAGAACGCCCAGGACATCCACGGCGTCGCCCTCGTCGTCGGCACCGTCCCGGACGGCACCGGCGCCGACGACCTGCGCAAGCTGGTCCTCGACGTCCGCGGCCGCATCCAAGGTGACCGCCCGGCCGTCGTGGCCCTGTTCACCACGGCGAACGACCGCCCGCTGACCGTCATCGCCACCAACGAGGCCGCCCGCGAGCGCGGTCTCAAGGCCGGCGACCTGGTCCGTACGGCCGCCAAGACCCTCGGTGGCGGCGGTGGCGGCAAGCCGGACGTGGCCCAGGGCGGTGGCCAGAACCCGGCCGCCATCCCCGAGGCCATCGCCGCGGTCGAGCGCCTCGTCGTAGAGACGGCCTGAAGATGACACTGCGCCGCGGCCGCCGTCTGGCCATCGATGTCGGTGACGCCCGGATCGGGGTCGCCTCGTGCGACCCCGATGGGGTGTTGGCCACACCGGTGGAGACCGTTCCGGGCCGGGACATCCCCTTCGCCCACCGGCGGCTGCGGCAGCTCGTCGCGGAGTACGAGCCCATCGAGGTGGTGGTCGGTCTGCCCCGCTCGCTCAGCGGGCGGGAAGGGCCGGCCGCGGCCAAGTGCCGCGCCTTCGCCACGGAACTCGCCAAGGGCATCAAGCCCGTGACGGTGCGTCTGGTGGACGAGCGGATGACGACGGTCACCGCGGCCCAGGGGCTGAGGGCCTCGGGGAAGAACGCGAAGAAGAGCCGGTCGGTCATCGACCAGGCGGCCGCCGTGGTGATCCTTCAGAACGCCCTGGAGACCGAACGGGTATCAGGTAATCCGCCCGGTGAGTGCGTCGAAGTGGTTGTCTGATCGCGATACGGTAACGTTCCGCGCGATGTGACGGCATTCGAACAGCCGTCGCCCATCAGAAGAGGCGGAACCGTGTGTCGCGGCAGACGGAGTCGCGGCCAACGCCCTGCGGCGCGCTAGGGGATCGATGACTGAGTATGGCCGGGGCCCTGGCCCCGAACCGTGGCACCCCGAGGACCCGCAGTACGGGGACCAGGGGTGGACCGGGCACGAGGCCCAGCAGGGTCAGATGCCCTACGTCGGAGGCCCGCAGCAGTACCAGCAGGAGCCTCAGCCCCAGCAGGCCTACTACCCGCAGCAGCAGGGCCAGTACCCCCAGGCCCAGCAGATGCCGTACCAGCAGCAGCAACAGCAGGTGCCGTATCCCCAGCACCCGCAGCAGCACCAGCAGCACCCTCAGTACCAGCAGAACCAGGACACGTACGGGGGCCAGGGCCAGGTCTGGGACACCGGGCAGGGCCAGTACGCCCCGGTCCCGCAGGCCGCCGACCCGTACGCGGGCGCGGATCCGTACGCGCAGCAGCAGACGAGCGGCTACCCCGGCGAGGCCCCCGACCTCTACGGCACGCCCGAGGCCTTTCCGCCGCCGCGGCCCCCGAGCATGCGGCACCTGGACACCGAGGACGACTGGCGGGAGGGGGAGGCCGAGGCCGACCAGGCCGCGGACACCTTCCTCGCCGGCGGAGACGGTGGCGAGGACGACGGTGACGGCGACGACGGCGGGAACGGCGGCCGCAGGTCGGGCCGCTCCGGCGGCCAACCGAAGAAGCGCAGCGGCATGGCCTGCCTCATCGCGGCCGTGGTCATCGTCGGCGTGCTCGGCGGTGGCGGCTACTACGGCTACAGCTACATCAAGGACAAGTTCGGCTCGGCCGAGGACTTCGCGGGCTCCGGCATCGACGAGACCGTCGACGTGGAGATCCCCAAGGGCGCGGGCTTGGGCCAGATGGGCCGCATCCTGAAGGAGAAGGGCGTCGTCGCGAGCGCCCAGGCATTCGTGGACGCCGCGAGCAGCGCCCCCAACGGCAAGTCGATCCAGCCCGGCATCTATCCGCTGAAGAAGAAGATGTCGGCGGCCGCCGCGGTCGAGGTCATGACCGACCCCTCGAAGCTGCACGTCCTCACGATCTCCGAGGGCATGCGCAACAGCACGGTCTACGACGCGATCGACAAGAAGCTCGAGAAGCCGGCCGGCACCACCAAGGACATCGCCTTCAAGCAGGCCAAGACCCTCGGCCTGCCGGCCTGGGCGAACAACGATCCGAAGATCATGGACCCCCTCGAGGGTTTCCTGTACCCGATGCGCTACGACCTGACCAAGGACAGCACCCCGGAGTCCCTGCTCAAGCAGATGGTCAAGAACGCGACGGACAAGTACACGGAGCTCGGGGTCGAGGGCAAGGCCAAGGAGCTGGGCCTGGACAACCCGCTCCAGGTGATCACGGTCGCCAGCCTCGTCAACGCCGAGGGCAAGAACCACGACGACTTCCGGAAGATGGCGGAGGTGGTCTACAACCGCCTCAAGAAGACCAACGACGTCACGAACCGGAAGATCGAGTTCGACTCGACGTACAACTACATCAAGGGCCAGAGCGAGATCAACTTCAACGTCAAGGAAGCCAAGGCGTTCGTCCACCCGTACAACACGCACAACGTGGCGGGACTGCCCCCGGGCCCGATCGGGAACCCCGGCCTGGACGCGCTGAACGGTACGCTCAGCCCGGACCACGGCGGCTGGATGTTCTTCGTGGCGGTCGACGAAAACAAGACGACCTTCACCAAGACCTACGACGAGCACCTCAAGCTCGTGGCCGAGTTCCAGGAACGGCAGAAGCAGAAGAACGGCGGGTAGCAGGACATGTCACGGATACGGGCCGCGGTGCTGGGTTCGCCCATCGAGCACTCCCTCTCGCCGGTGCTGCACCGCGCCGCGTACCAGGAGCTCGGCCTCGGGGAACGGTCGTACGACCGCTTCGAGATCGACGAGGCCGCGCTCCTCGGTTTCATGGCACAGCTCGGCCCCGAGTGGGCCGGGCTGTCGCTGACCATGCCGCTCAAGCGGGCGATCATCCCGCTGCTCGACGAGATCAGCGACACGGCCGCCTCCGTGGAGACGGTCAACACCGTCGTCTTCACCGAGGACGGCCGCACGGTCGGTGACAACACCGACATCCCCGGCCTGCTCGCCGCGCTGAGCGAGCAGGGCGTCGAGAAGGTGGAGTCCGCCGCCGTCCTCGGTGCGGGCGCCACCGCCTCCTCGGCGCTCGCCGCGCTGGCCCGGATCTGCACCGGCCCGGTGACCGCGTACGTACGCTCCGAGGCCCGGGCCGCGGAGATGCGCGAATGGGGCGAGCGGCTCGGCGTGGACGTGCGTACGGCCGACTGGTCGCGGGCGGCCGAGGCGCTGGCCGCGCCGCTGGTCATCGCCACCACCCCGGCCGGAGCGACGGACGAGTTGGCCGGCTCCGTGCCCGCCGCTGCGGGCACCCTCTTCGACGTCCTGTACGACCCCTGGCCCACGCCCCTGGCGGCGGCCTGGACGCAGCGGGGCGGCAAGCTCCTCGGCGGCCTCGACCTCCTGGTCCACCAGGCGGTCCTCCAGGTCGAGCTGATGACCGGCTGCCCCACCGCCCCGCTCGCGGCCATGCGCGCCGCGGGCGAGGCGGCGCTGCGCGCCCGCCACTGAGCGGAACCGGAACCCTTCCTAGATCCACATGTCACCCCGGGCCGAGGTGCGCCGCCGTCCGATAGCTGGACCGGAGGGCGGTGTACGGGCCCGGACATGGGAGGATCGGGTCAAGGCGGGTCAGGGCCGCGCACCCGATCGCGCCATCGATGAATCAGGCGCGAGCACGAGGAGCATCGTTGAGCAGGTTGCGTTGGCTGACGGCCGGAGAATCCCACGGCCCGGCTCTGGTGGCGACGCTGGAGGGGCTTCCCGCGGGCGTTCCGGTGACCAC
>NZ_JBHVYI010000093.1:0-31802 GCF_042880975.1 Streptomyces sp. NPDC058289 | reverse complement strand
CTGATACACGGTCTTTGCGGCTCCGTTGGGCAGGGGTGGGGCGGGGATCTTCGCGGCGAGCTCCACCACGGGCGGTGCCTGGACCGGCGCGGCCGCGGCGGCGGAGGACTCGCGGGCGAGGAAGGCGCCGAGTTCGCCGATGGTGCTCATGAGCGGGGCGGGGAAGACCACGGTGGTGTTCTTGTCGACGCCGATTTCCACGAGGCTCTGCAGGTTGCGCAGTTGCAGGGCGAGGGGGTGGGCCATCATGGTGTCGGAGGCGTCACCGAGTGCGGCTGCGGCCATCGATTCGCCCTCCGCGTTGATGATCTTGGCCCTCTTCTCCCGTTCGGCCTCGGCCTGGCGGGCCATCGCGCGCTTCATGCTGTCGGGCAGCTGGTGCGCCCGGCGCACGGGTGCCGATGAGCCGACCGAAGCGGAACAGCACACCCTTCTCGTACTGCTTGACGATCTTCAGGGCCATCGTCAGCCCGATCAGGGCGACCACGGCCAGGGCGATCAGCGCGAAGATCAGGATTTCCATGAAGGTGCTCCTCACGAAGTGCGGTGGCGGAGCAAGGGGATGACCCGGATCCGTCTGCAGGACTCCGCACCGGTGCGACCGGGTGCGGCGAGCCTGCCTGGATCCATGCTCGCGCGGTACGGGTGCGGCGGGCAGGGGCCGAACGGTCCACACCCTGGGTCAGTGGGAAACGTCCTCGGTGCTGCGGTCCGGTAGACGGGTGCGGGTGCGGGTGTCGTTGGCGTGTGCCGTGAGCCGGTCGATGACCGCGACCACACCGTCCAACTGTCCGGCGAGCCGGAGCGCGACGGGAATCTGGCTGCTCTTGGGCAGTCGACCGTCCAAGGTGACGACCCCGTCCACGACACGCACGCCCACGGCATCGGCGCCGATGCCCATCGTGTCCGCGAGCACGTCCTCGACCAGCACACGGTGTATCTCGTGGTCCGGGCGCAGGAACACGCGCAGCAGGTCGCGTCGGGTCACGATGCCGACCAGACGGTCCTCGTCGTCGACGACCGGCAGCCGCGTCACGCCGCGACGGGTGATGAGGCGGGCGGCCTCGGTGACGGTCTGTTCGGCGTGGACCGTGACGGCTGGCGCGGTCATCAAGTCCTGAGCCGTGAGGGTGTCTTGGTTGAGCAGATCGGTCCGCGAAATGACCCCGAGGACGCGGTCGTCCGAGTCCACGACCGGCACGCCGCTGATGTCGTGTTCGACGAGCAGCGCAGCCACGTCCGTGGACGGAGTCCGCCCGATGACCGAGACGACCTCGTCGGTCATCAGGAAGCCGACCTTGGCGTGCTTCATCTGTGGCCCTCCTGTCGGCTTCGGCCAGTGAGCGCGCCTTGCGGAGCGCCCTCACCAGCCACCATCCGCCGAGTACGCCCGCGGTGCGAGGGCCGAACGGGTCCCGTGTCAGGACTGACCAGTCCCCGGCGCTGTGCGGTCGCTGAGGCGGTGCCCAGCGGGCAAGGGACCTTCGGTCCCTTGAATGCCCCCTGCGGCCCATTCCTCGCGCGGGCCCGGGTGGCAGTGTGAAGACACCCCCCGACGCTGTTCGACAGAGGAGGACGCCATGGGAGGCTCCACGTCACACCATCCGGACCTCGATTCGGTCATCGTCGGTGTCGACGGGTCGAGCACCGCGCTGACAGCGGCATTCTGGGCCGGCGCCGAGGCGTCCCGACGCAACAGCACCCTTCACATCTTCTACGCGGGCGACACCGCCGACCGGACCTTCTACCTCTCGGCTCAGATCGTCGAACGCGTCCACGCGGAGGGCCGAGACCTGTTGGAGGTCACGGCCGCTGCGATCTCGGAGCGGTTCCCGACCCTCCACGTCACCACGGAGTACAGCCGCCGGGACCCCGTCTTCGGCCTGCACCGGGTGGGGGCGAATTACGGCACCACCGTGGTCGGTCACCGCGGGCTGGGTGGCTTCGAGTCTCTGATGCTGGGGTCGGTCGGCCTGAGGATCGCGGCAGCCGCTACGACCCCCGTCATCGTGGTGCGCGGCGGCGAGGACCTTGCCGAGAGCGGCGTGGTGCTGGCCGCGGTCCGGGACGAGTACGACCTCGAATGCGCGCGACGTGCCGCCCGCGAAGCAGAGCTTCGCAAGGCAACACTGCGCCTGCTGACCGTGTGGAACACACTTCAGTACGCCGGAACCGCCGTCACCAAGCTCGACGACGTCGACGAATTCGTCGACCGCCACGTCCGCGGCCTGAAGTCCGTCGCCGACCGCGTACGCGAGGAGTTTCCCGCGTTGACGGTGAACACCGCCGCGGAAAAGAGCGTCTCGGTGGCTGCGGTCCTGGTCGAGGCGTCACGCCATGCGGACCTGCTCGTCATGGGAGGACGGCGATCGCCCGGGTACTTCGGACCCACCCTGGGCCGCACCACGCACAGTCTCCTGCACCACTCGCACTGCCCCGTGGAGCTCATTCCGCGGCACGATGAGGAGCAGGGGAGCGACGCGTCATGACGGACATCGCGGAAGGACGGGACATCGCGGTGGGGATCGATCCCGCCGGAGGGTGGCTCCTGCCCCTCGCCTGGGCAGCCGACGAGGCACACCGCCGCAACGTACGCCTCCGTCTCGTCCTGGCCGTGCCCTCGCCCCATGACACCGAGCACGTCGTCGACGACACCGCGCAGCACAATGCCGTACGACAGGCCGGCTCGGATGCTCTCGAAGAGGCCGCGGTCTGGGCACGTGAGCGCCACCCGGGGACGGAATTGGCAACCGTCCTGCGCGACGGCCACCCGGCACCGGTGCTCTGCGGGACGTCCCGACATGCGCGCATGGTCGTCCTCGGTTCGCGGCACCTGACCCGGCCCGAGGAGATCTTCAGCGGCTGCTCCGTCGTATTGCCCGTCACCGCACAGGCACACTGCCCGGTCGTGGTGGTGGGAGGCTCTGAGGGCCTCGCCAAGGCTCCGCCCCATCTCGTCGTCGGAGTCGACGGCAGCGAGGCGTCGAAGACGGCCGTGGCCATGGCCTTCCAGGAGGCCGGCCTCCGGGGCTGCGAGCTGCATGCGATTTCTGTGTGGCAGCCACCCGTCTTCTCCTTCCAGAACGAGACGGCGGCTGTGGGTGCCCAGCGCCGCATGCTGACCGAGACGGCCGCAGGCCGGGCGCAGGAGTACCCGGACGTCAAGCTCACCCACGAGGTGCTCACCGGACACCCGGTGGAATGCCTCGCCGAGGCCGCTGAGCACGCCCTGGCCCTGCTCGTGGGCCGACGGGGCAGGGGCGGCTACACGGGCATCCGGCTCGGATCGGTCGTCCACGGGCTGCTGCACCGTGCGCACTGCCCCGTGATCACCGTCCCGAGCGGGTGAACGGGCACTGCGCCTTTGGTGACGGTCGGGGGCCTGATCGGTTTCCCTGTGGGCCGGCCCCTCATACGCCTCGTACCCCTCCTGCCCGCCACTCAGGATTCCAGCCGTGACCGGCCGGGTGGCAGGGGACTACGCTGAAGGCCGGGCGGGTGCGCAGAGCCCCTCGCCGCCGGAGGTGTCCATGGTCGGGGACGATCGAGATGCGCCGGCGAGCCGGATCCCGCAGCCGAGACTTGACGCGCTCCAGGCGCAGATCACCGACGCGCGGGAGACTCGTGACCGGCTGAAGGGGCTCCTGGAAGCGGTCATGTCGCTGGGGCAGGAACTGGATCTGGCCCAAGTGCTGCGCGGGATCGTGGAGGCCGCGGTCGTCCTCGTGGACGCGGAGTACGGCGCGCTGGGCGTGGTGGGTGGCGACGAGAAGCTGGCCGAGTTCCTCCCGGTGGGCATCAGCGACCAGCTCCGGGCGCGGATCGGAGCCCTGCCCACCGGACACGGACTGCTGGGCGAGCTGATCAGGCACCCGCGGCCGCTGCGCCTGGGAGACCTCTCGGAGCATGCGGCCTCCGCCGGTTTCCCGGAGCACCACCCGCCGATGCGCTCCTTCCTCGGCGTTCCGATCCGGGTCCGGGACGAGGTGTTCGGCAACCTCTACCTGACGGAGAAGCGGGGCGGGAAGGGTTTCGACGCGGAGGACGAAGGGGTCCTGTCCACCCTCGCCGTCGCCGCGGGCGTCGCCGTGGACAACGCCCGCCTGTACGAGGAGGTCCGCCTCCGGGAGCGCTGGCTGGCGGCCGGCTCCGACTTCACGAGCGCCCTGCTGTCCGGCTCCTCCGAGATCGAGGTGCTGGAAGGCATGCTCGAGCGGGCCCGGGACATCATTTCCGCTGAAATGTGCGTCTTCTACCAGGCGGGGCCCGGCGGCGAGCTGCGCGGCTCGCTGGCGCTGGGGGAGGGGGCCGAAGCGCACCGTGGGATCGTGCTGCCCGGCGGCGAGGGGATCCTGGCTGCACTCGCCCTGGCACGGGACGGGCAGATCACCCTCGCCGATGTGGCCACCGATGCCAGGGTCGCGGCGCAGTCGGACACCTGGACGGGCTTCGGTCCGGCGGTGGCCGTCACGGTGGGCACCAGGGCGAAGCTGCGCGGGGTGCTGATGCTGGCGCGGCGTACCGGCCGACCGGCGTTCGCCGCGGCCGAGGTGGCACCCCTGCCCGGCTTCGCGGGGCAGGCGGCCCTGGCGCTTGAGCTGGCCGACCGGCGCAGGGACGGTGAGCAGGTGAGCCTGCTCGAAGACCGTGACCGGATCGCCCGTGACCTGCACGACCTGGCGATCCAGCGGCTCTTCGCGACGGGGATGACCCTCCAGAGCGCCCAGCGCTTCGTGGAGCATCCCGAGGCGTCCGAGAGGCTGAGCCGGTCGATCGACGACCTGGACGAGACGATCAAGATCATCCGTACGACCATCTTCGGACTCCGCGACCACGAGGCGGCGGGCAGCACCCCGAGACTCCGGGTCCGTGCGGTGCGGGCCGTGGGCGAGGCGGGGGCCGTGCTCGGGTTCGCACCCGCTCTGCGCATGGAGGGGCTGATCGACACGGATGTACCTGCCCCGGTCGCCGACGACGTGGTGGCCGTCCTCGGGGAGGCCCTGAGCAACGTGGCCCGGCACGCAAGGGCGGCGCGGGCGGACGTCGGGATCGTCCTGGCGGACGGCGTGCTGACCGTGACGGTGAGTGACGATGGCGTGGGTGTCGCAGAGGGTGGCCGTCGGAGTGGTCTGCGCAACCTCGCGGAGCGCGCCGAGGCCCGCCGGGGCGGACTGTCCGTCTCGCCGCGCCCGAACGGCGGCGGAACCCGTCTGGTCTGGCGGATCCCGATCGGACCTACCCGGTGAGTGCGAGCCTCAGCGGCCGGTTTCGTCGTGCTCGCGCACCTCGGCGGCGATGACGGCGGCCTGTACGCGGCGCTCGACGCCCAGCTTGGCGAGCAGCCGCGAGATGTGGTTCTTGACCGTCTTCTCGGAGAGGAAGAGCCGCTTGCCGATCTGACGGTTGGTGAGGCCTTCGCCGATGAGTTCCAGCACGGCGCGCTCACGCTCGGAGAGCACCGTCAACCGCTGGTCCTCCGGGGCCTTCGTGCTGCCCGGCTCCCGCAGCGAGCGCATCAGGCGGGCCGTGGTAGCCGGGTCGAGCATCGACTGGCCCGTTGCCACCGTGCGGATGGCGGCGACCAGGTCGGAGCCCTTGATCTGTTTCAGGACGTACCCGGCGGCGCCGGCCATGATGGCGTCGAGCAGGGCGTCCTCGTCGTCGAAGGACGTCAGCATGAGGCAGGCGAGGTCCGGCATGCGCGAGCGCAGCTCGCGGCAGACGGTGATGCCGTCGCTGTCGGGCAGCCGGACGTCGAGCACGGCCACGTCGGGCCGCAGGGCGGGCCCCCGGGCCAGGGCTTGGGCAGCCGTCGCGGCCTCGCCCACTACCTCGATGTCCGGCTCGGAGTCCAGCAGGTCGCGCAGTCCGCGACGGACGACCTCGTGGTCGTCGAGGAGGAACACCCGGATGGGCGCCGGGGCGGCAGTTGGTGCATCGGACATCCACGCCACACCCTCGGGTCGGATACGTCTGGGGACAATTCTCTCAGATGTGGCTTCCGCTGCCGTGGGGCGCGTACAGGTCGAGGAGCCGGACCCGGGCGGAGACGAGCCGGTGGGCGAGCACCTGCCCGACCCATTGCCACATTGCGGAGGTGAGCGCGGGGTCGGAGTCCATCAGGGCCCGTACGGCGGCGGCGTCGAACTCGTCGGTGCGCACCGGCGTCATGGCCTCGGCACCGAAGTGCCAGGTGTAGGGGCGGAACAGCCAGGACCAGCCGACGAGCTCGCCGGGACCGGCTGTCTCGACCACCGCGGCCTGCCTGCCGGGTACGTGCACGTCCATGCCGACGTTCCCCGACCGGATGACCCAGAAGTGACTGGTGTGCCCGCCCTGGTTGAACAGGCGGGCGCCGACGGGGAAGTCCACCTCGTGGGCGACGGCCAGCAGGCTGCTGCGGTGTTCCGGGGAGAAGGCATGGTCGAAGCGGTTGGGGGAGGAGGTGAGCCGGTGCTGGGAAGAGGTGCTCATGGAGGTTCTCCGTTCGGGTCCGCCTCCACTTTCCGCCGCAGGCGGCCGACCCGAGAAGGGCCGTTCGGTACCCTCCCGGACCCGAGCGGCCCCCGTGCTCTGCCCCGGAGCGGCCGCTCAGTAGGGCCAGGACCAGTCGGCGACCTCCGGGAGATCTAAGTCTGTCCGGATCGGGCTGAGGAATTGAATTCTCCATTTCATGTCCCGGGCCGGACGGTGGGCGCCTCATCGTGAGGGATCGCCCCCCTGGGCGGCGCCCTGCACCCATCCGGCGGCCCGGGCCTCTGCGGCCACGGCGTCCTGGTACAGGTCGTCGAGGTGGTTGCTCGCGGTCTCGTCCGGCCCGACCACCCGGAAGTCCCGCCGCCCCGCCGTGGCCCCCATGACCTGCGCGAGGTAGCGGCCCAAGACCCGGGTCGGCTCGTGCAGGGTGCTTCCCGTCCAGCCCTTGGGGGTCCGCAGGACGATCATCGGCCAGCGTGCGCGCGCGCCGCCCGGGTCGGTGCCTGCGGCCCGCGCTTCCCGCTGGATGGCGTGGATGCGGTCGAGGGCCTGGCCCATGGCTCCGGCCATGGCCGGATGGACGAGGGCGGGGTCGTGGCCGGAGACGTAGAGGGGGTCGTGCCCGTAGCCGCGCAGCAGCGCGTCGAGCTCCTGCTCCGGGATCCGCGACAGATAGATCTCGCTGTACGTGCCCTCCAGCCAGGAGTTGGCGAGGACGGCCGCCCCGCCGTGGCCGGGTCCCCAGACGCACAGGGCCTCCAGGGAACGCTCCTCGATCACCCGGTTCAGGTGGGTGTGGACGAGGTTCAGGCCGGGGGCGGTGCCCCAGTGACCGAGCAGCCGCGGCTTGATGTGCTCAGCCCGCAGCGGCTCGGCGAGCAGCGGATTGTCCAAAAGGTAGATCTGGCCGGCGGCCAGATAGTTCGCGGCGCGCCAGTGCGCGTCCAGCTCCGCGATCCGGTACGTGGTCGTCATGAGTGCTCCTTCGAACCACAGGCCGGGGCATGCGCCGGTCGAGCCGGTGCGTGAACCCTGCTCCCGCGGGCCGGGGCCGGGGCCGGGGGCGGGAAGGGCAGGACCGGCCCCTGGATGGGGCCGGTCGGCCCCTTCTGCGCCCTCGGCCGGGCGTGGAGTGTGGGCGGTCGGATCGTTGGCGGGTCACGTCGCTCCCGGAGGACAACAGGCCCTGGTGGTACGCCGAGATCGATGGCTGGTTTGAGACGATGCGGGGCGTAGGACCGCGTCAGGGTGCTCGTCCCGAGGAGGCAGGCAGATGGAGGGAACCGAGGCCGGGGCGCGGCATCATCCGGTCGTCGTTGCACACCGTACGAACCGGGCAGCCGATGTCCAGCTGCGGGTCGCCGACGCGATCACGAAGTTCGCCGGCTCCATGCCGTTCGTCTATCTCCACGCGATCGGCTTCGCTCTCTGGATGCTGTTCGTGGAGGCCAATCCCTGGCCGATGCTGACGCTCGTCGTCTCTCTGGAGGCGATCTTCCTGTCGACGTTCGTGATGATCGGCCAGAACCGGCAGGCGGCGTTCCAGCAGGCGAAGGCCGACCACGATTTCGTCGAGCAGGAGCTGGAGCTCAAGACCAATACGGAACTGACCCGTGCCATCCATGCGATGACCACGGAACTCCACCGCCGGCTGGTTCCCGAAGCGGACAGCGATGGCGGGCCTCCCGCGCCGTGAACCCGAGGAGAGGGTCGCATGGGCCCGACCGGCCCCGGTAGGGGACCGTCCGGCCCTGTGCGTGGACCGGTGGCGGGTACAGCCTGAGGTTGACGCCCAGTGCGTCGCCGAGTTCCTGTACCTGCTACGAACCGCAAGGGTGTGACGATCATGGGAGAGACCACGGCAGATGCGTCCCCGGTCAAGGTTCCCGCTGCCCGGGGTGACCTCGGACGACGCGTGACCGCCCGCCGTGAAGAGCTGGGAATCACGCGTGAGGAACTCGGGGAGCGCTGCGGGGCCGCTGCGTCGTACATCGCCTACGTGGAGGAGCGGGCGGCGGCGCCCAGCATGGGCATGCTCGTGGGTCTCGCGGAAGGGCTGGGGACCACCGTTGCCGAGCTGACCGGGAGAACGACCGATAGTCCCCCCGGTATGGGGACCGCGATGCGAGGTTCCGAGTCGACGGTGTTGAGCGAGACCGAGTGCCTGCGCCTGCTCTCCACCCACGGCATCGGCAGGGTCGGGTTCTCCGACATGGAAGGACTTGCCGTCTTTCCCGTCAACTATGTCGTTGTGGGAAACGAGATCGCGTTCCGCACGGCGGCCGACTCGCGGCTCGCCGAGGCATCAGGGACCGAGGTCGCCTTCGAGGTGGACCACATCGACGATGCGATGCGCAAAGGCTGGAGCATCATGGCCGTCGGCGAGGTGTCCGGCGTCACGGACGGGGAGCGGGTCAGCCACCTGTACTCCGTCGCCCGCTCGCTCCCCTGGGCCGGCGGACCCCGTACGCACTGGATGTCCGTGACCCCCACCCGGATCACCGGCCGCCGTGTGGGATCCGGGTGAGCGCCCCGCATGCCGTCGTGTTCGACACCGACGGAGTACTGCTCGACTCGGCACGGCTGCACGCCGCGGCCTGGAAGACCGCCTTCGACAGTTGTCTGGACGCCTGGGCCTCGTCCGGGCAGGGGAGGCAGCCGCCCTTCGACGCGGACCGTGAATACCGCCAGTGGGTCGACGGCAAACCCCGGCTGGAGGGGGCGAACTCCTTCCTGGACTCCCGTGGCATCGAGTTGCCGACCGGCAGCCCCGGCAGCGCACCGGGCGACGACACGGTCTGGGCGGTCGCCGCGCGCAAGGAGAAGGCGTTCGTACGCACGCTGCGGTCCGGGGCCGTCGACGCCTTCACCGACGTCGCCCCGACGCTCGCCCGGCTGCGGGCGCACGGCGTGTGCTGCGCCGCCGTATCGGCATCCCGGCATGCCCGGCCGCTTCTCGGATCAGCTTCCCTCCTGGACCACTTCGACGCGGTGGTGGACGGCACGGACGCCGCCGAACTGGGACTGGCGGGCAAGCCGGACCCCGCCCTGTTCCTCGAAGCGGCCGTGCGGCTCGGGGTGGACCCCGCCCGCTGCGCGGTGGTGGAAGACGCCCTCGCGGGTGTCGAAGCAGGTCGGCGCGGTCACTTCGGCCTCGTGATCGGCCTCGACCGGACGATGACCCCCGCCACTGCGCGGGGACTACGGGAACGCGGGGCGGACCTGGTCGCCGCCGAACTCCTCACCGTCGCCGACTACGTCTGCGGCGCAGGACCGTGACCGCCTCGTGGACATGGGAGTACGGCCACTACGACCCCGAGAAGGAGCGGCTCGTCGAAGCCCTGTGCACACTGGGCAACGGCAGGTTCGCCACGCGCGGTGCGGCCCCCGAGAACCCGGCGGGACCCGTGCACTATCCCGCCACCTACGCAGCCGGCTGCTACAACCGGCTCACCTCGCACGTGGCCGGGCAGCAGGTCGACAACGAGGACATGGTCAACCTGCCCAACTGGACGCTGCTGCGGTACCGCTGCATCGCCGACGACGGACTCCCGGGCGACTGGCTGACTCCCGACGACCCGGGGATGCTTCACTACAAGGTGGTGCTCGACCTGCGCCGGGGGACGCTCACACGGCACATGCTCTTCCAGGACGACCGCGGCGGCCGCCTCGGCGTCACCCACGTCCGCATCGTGCACATGGGGGACCCCTACCTCGCGGCCCAGCGGACCACCTTCCACGCGTACGGCTGGAGCGGCTTGGTCGAAGTGGAATCAGCGCTCGACGGAGACGTGGCCAACGCGGGAGTGGAACGCTACAGGGGGCTCGACGGCCATCACCTCACCGACCACCGGACGGGCTTCGCACCGCACGGCGTCGCATGGATCGCCTGCCGCACTTCCTCCTCCCGCACCGAAATGGCCCTCGCCGTCAGGACGACCACCCGACCCGGCGCCCCCACGAAGACGAGCCACGCTGCGGCAGGGACGGTGCAGACGTTCAGACTGCCCGTGGCACCCGGGCGCTCCGCGACTGTGGTGAAGACCGCAGCCCTGTACACCTCCCTCGACAGGCCCGGCGGAGAGCTCCTGTCACGCGCGATCGCACACGCCTCGCGGGCCCCCGGGTTCCCGGACCTGCTCACTGCGCAGCACTCGGCCTGGGAACGACTCTGGGAGCAGGGCGAGTTGACGGTCTCGGGGGAGACGGGCCGGATCCTGCGCCTTCATGCCTTCCACGTGCTGCAGACGCTCTCCCCGCACACCGCAGAGCTGGACGTCGGCGTCCCCGCACGGGGGCTGCACGGTGAGGCCTACCGGGGCCATGTCTTCTGGGACGAACTCTTCGTCCTGCCCTACATCACCCTGCACTTCCCCGAAGTGGCGCGGGCCCTGCTCATGTACCGCCACCGACGTCTCCCGGCCGCACGTGATGCTGCCCGGCTGGCAGGGCAGAGCGGGGCGATGTTCCCCTGGCAGAGCGGAAGTTCGGGACAGGAGGAGAGCCAGGCCCTGCACCTCAACCCCCGCTCGGGCCGCTGGTTGCCCGACCACTCGCACCTCCAACGCCACGTCGGCTCCGCCATAGCCCTGAACGTCTGCCGGTACGGGCGAGCCACGGGGGACACCGCCTTCCTGCACGGCCCCGGCGCCGAACTGCTCCTGGAGGTCGCCCGCTTCTGGGCCGGAGCCGCTGCCTACGACTCCGAACGGAAGCGATACCGCATCCGCGGCGTGCTGGGCCCGGACGAGTACCACGACGCCTATCCGGACGCCACGGAACCCGGAATCGACGACAACGCCTACACCAACGTGATGGCGGCCTGGGTGATCCAGCAGGGGCTCGAACTGCTCGACGTGCTGCCCCCCGCCCGCCGAATGGAGCTGACCGAACGGCTCGCCCTGGACCGCGGCGCGCTGGAACGCTGGGAAGACGTGTCCCGCCGCCTGTACGTCCCGTTCCACCGGGGCGTCATCAGCCAGTTCGAGGGCTACGGAGACCTGGCCGAGCTGGCTTGGGCGGCCTACCGCGCCCGGTACGGAGACGTCCGCCGGCTCGACCGGATCCTGGAAGCCGAAGGGGATACCGTCAACCGCTACCAGGCGTCGAAACAGGCCGATGTGATCATGCTCGGCCACCTCTTCCGGCCCGCCGAGCTGTACGGCCTCTTCGCCCGGCTTGGATACCGGCTCGACGACGCGGTATGGCGGGAGACCGTCGCGTACTACCTGCCGCGCACGAGCCACGGATCGACGCTCAGCAGCCTCGTCCACGGCTGGGTGCTGGCCCGCCAGAAGGACCCGGACGCCTGGAAGTACTGCGAGGAGGCACTCCTCGCAGATGTGACGGACATTCAGGGCGGGGCCACCGACGAGGGAATCCACCTGGGCGCCATGGCCGGCACCCTGGACCTCGCGGAGCGCGGTGTCACGGGGCTGGAGACCGGCCCCGAAGGCCTGTACGTCGATCCCGTCCCCCTGGGGGAGATGGAGCCCGTCTCCTTCACGCTCTGCCATCGGGGACACCGCGGTGTCCGCGTGCGACTGCTTTCCGGCAGGTTCGGCATCACCGTCCCGGCATCCTGCCAAGGTCCCCTGGCCCTCATGCTGCCCGGGGAACAGGCCGTCGTGGTGACGGCCGGAGACGAGCACTGGTTCCGGCTTCCCGGGGACTAGGCCGTCTCTCGGAGATCCCCGTCGTGGCCGGACCGGCCCGAGAGGGCCGAACGGCCCCTACCCGGCCCCCGGTGGCCCCTACGGGCCGCGCGTCCCCGAGTGGACAGTGGAGGAAGTGCCAAGACGTATCGCGTACGGGCTCGCAGGAACGACCGAAGGAGGAAGCGCATGAGTGCGAAACAGGTTCTGGTCGCCTACGGAAGCAAGCGCGGTGCAACCGCCGGGATCGCGGAGCAGATCGGAACGGCGTTGCGCGAGGACGGCATCGACGTGTGGGTGGTCCCGGCCGGCGATGTCACGGACGTCCGCGGTTACGACGGGGTGGTGCTGGGCGGCTCCCTGTACGCCGGGCGGTGGAACGGCCGCGCCCGGCGCTGCGCGAAGCGCAACGCCCGATACCTGAAGCACCGTCCCGTCTGGCTGTTCAGCAGCGGACCGGTGGACTCCTCCGCCGAACGCAACGACATCCCGCCGGTACGGGCGGTCGCCCGGCAGATGCGGCAGCTCGGCGCCCGCGACCACATCACCTTCGGCGGCAGCCTCACGGAGGGCACGCCCGGCCTGCTCGCCCGCGCCCTCGTACGCCAGGGCAAGAGCGGAGACTTCCGCAACCCCGAGCGCATCCAGGCCTGGGCCCACCACATCGGCGCCGAACTCACCGCTGCCGCCTCACCCGCCCAATGAGGAGACTCCCGGTGCCGGAGACCCGACATGCGTCACGGAACACCGCCCAATCCACTGCGGCGGACGGCTGACCGCACGCGCACCCGGTGGCTCGTCGCCTTCGCCGTGTCGACTCTCGTGGCCGCTTTCTGCGGAGTGGCCGTCGGGCTGGCCGTATGGAACGTCGACAGCCGAACCCACTGCACCACGCCTACGTCACCGCTACGACCGCCACCTTCGCCGGCATCGTCACCTGCCAGGTCGGCAGGGCGGTGGCCGCCCGCACCGACCACGTGTCACTGCGCGCCATCCGGCTTCTTCACCAACCCGCTGCTCTTGGCCGGCATCGCCTTCGAACTCGTCTTCACGGCAGCCCTGGTCTACGTGCCGCCCCTGCAAGGCCTCTTCGGTACCGCGGCCCTGCCCCTCGACGTGGTCGCCCTCATCGCGGTCTTCCCCGTCCTGGTCTGGGGCACCGACGGACTGCGCCGCTTCAGGCGGCGCACCCGCAAGCCTGTGCACACTTGAGACGAGAGCAATGGCCAATTCCCTTGGATGGCTGGGTGGTCGGGGCGGGACAGTGCCTTGGATCACCTCTTGGCCGGTCGGCGGGCGTTCGGTCCGTGAGGTCAGCCGGCTGCCAGGATTTTCACGCCGAGCGCGGTGAGTTGCTCGATGAGCGCCTCGTGCGGGTCGGCGTCGGTGATCAGCCCGCTGACCTCCTCCCAGGGCAGGACGCGGTATCGCGAGGCTGTGCCGATCTTCTCGGAGGAGGCGAGGATGTAGGTTTCGGCCGCTCGTGAGGCCAGGGCGCGCTTCATCGCGGCCTCCTCGGCGTCGCCGGTGGTCAGTCCCGCCGCGGGATGCACGCCGGTGACGCCGAGCAGGCACAGGTCGGCGGAGACGTTCTGTGCGGCCTCGACCGCAGCGGCACCGCAGGCGACCGCGGAGTGCTTGAAGATCCGGCCGCCGAGCAGGAAGAGCTCCGCCCGCGCATGATCGAGCAGGGCCGCGGCAATGGTCGGGCTGTGGGTGATCACGGTGCAGGCCAGGTCCTGCGGTAGCGCGTGGGCGACGGCGAGGGCGGTGGTGCCGCCGTCGAGGATCAGCGCGCTGCCCGGCCGCACCAGCCCGGCGGCCACCGAAGCGACCTTCCGCTTGCCGTCCGGGGCCACGGTCTGCCGGGCGGAGTAGTCCACGGTGGCCGGCGAAGCGGGAAGCGCCCCGCCGTAGACCCGCTGGCACAATCCCTCGGCCGCGAGATCGCGCAGGCCGCGCCGCACGCTGTCCTCGGAGATCCCCAACTCGGCGGCGACTTCCTTGGCGACGACCTTGCCCTCGCGGGCGAGCAGATCCAGCAGATGGTCACGCCGTTCAGCAGCCAGCATCCGTATTCTCTCCTGTTCTTGCACGTTTCTGCATGTATCGTAGCGCCCCATGTCCGACAACAAGCCCATGCTCATTCTGATCGCCGGGCCCTACCGCTCCGGCACGGGCGGCGATCCGCAGGCCATGGCCGCCAACCTCGCCCGCCTCGAAGCGGCCGCCTGGCCCGTCTTCGCCGCCGGCCACCTCCCCGTCATCGGGGAATGGGTCGCCCTCCCCGTCCTGCGCTCAGCCGGGGCGGGCCCCACCGACGCCCTCGCCGACCAGGTGCTGTACCCGGCTGCCGAGCGCCTCCTCGCACACTGCGATGCCGTGCTGCGTCTGCCGGGCGAATCCACCGGAGCCGACCAAGACGTCGCCACCGCCCGCCGCCGCGGCCTGCCCGTCTACCTCGACCTCACAGAGATTCCGCCCCGTACCCCGCAGGAGACCGCGTGAGCCCCCGCCCCGGTATCGACACTCCCGACCACCGCGGCCGCACCGGCCTCGACCGCGCCGGCCGCGACCTGGACCGCAACCCCGAGGTAGTGGTCCGCGACGTCGAGCTCACCTCCCAGGGCTGGCACGTACTGCGCCGCACCACCTTCGACTACCGCCGCCACGACGGACGCTGGATCACCCAGCAGCACGAGACCTACGACCGCGGCAACGGCGCGGTCGTCCTGCCCTACGACGCCGAACGCCACTGCGTCCTGCTCACCCGCCAGTTCCGCTACCCGGCCTACGTCAACGACCACCCCGACGGCATGCTCATCGAAGCCGCTGCGGGCCTGCTCGACGCGGACGACCCGGCCACCGCCGTCCGACGCGAGAGCGCCGAGGAACTCGGCGTCACGCTCGGTCCGCTCACCCACGTCCTCGACGCGTACATGAGCCCCGGCTCCGTCACCGAGCGCCTCCACTTCTTCGCCGCCCCTTACACCCCCGGCGACCGGACCGGGGCCGGCGGTGGACTCGCGGAAGACGGCGAAGACATCGAGGTCCTCGAACTGCCCTTCGGAGAAGCCTTCGCCATGACGCGCGACGGACGCATCACCGACGGCAAGACCATCCTGCTCCTGCAATGGGCAGCCCTTGACGGCCCTTTCGCCACCACGGTGCGCAGGGGCAACGGTCAAGAGCATGGCTCGGTTGATGCGTAATCAGGCAGTGACGAGCTCCTGACGCTCGACGAGAGCATTGCTCTGATGCCAGCAGGGGAAGTTCGGTGCCTTCACTCGTGGGCGATGACGGCGACCGGCGCGGCGGCGTGGTGCAGGACCGCGTGTGCGATCCCGCCGATGTGGGTGCCGTAGGCGGAGCGCCGGATGCGCCTGCCGACCACGACCAGCGCGGCACCCTTGGAGGCGTCCACGAGCTGGATCGCGGACTGGCCGATGAACACCTCGGGGGTGACGGTCACCGAGGGGTACTTCTCGCACCAGGGGCGGATCATCTCGTCCACGGCCGTGGCGATCCCACGACCGATCTCCTCCTGAACGTCGAGATCGAGACCGTAGCTGTAGCCGGAGCCGACGACGGGCGGCGGTGCCCAGGCGTGGAGGACCCGCAGGGCGCACCCGCGGCGTGCCGCCTCGTCGAAGGCGAAGGAGAGCAGCGCGTCACAGGGGCGCCCGATGTCCACTCCTGTCACGATCGGGCCGTCGGTACCGCGCCCCTCGGCGCGCGTTGCCTCATCGTGCGGTGCCCGGACGAGAACGACCGGCTGATCGGTTGCGGCAATGGTCCCGGCGCTGATGGACCCGAGGATGAATCCGGCGATGCCGCCGAGCCCTCGGGAACCCAGCACCAGCATGTCCGAAGAGGCGGCCGCGTGGGCCAGGGCCGTGGCCGGGATCCCCGACAGTCGGCGGGCGGTGATCTCCAGCTCCGGGTACAGCCCCTTGATCTCCTCGGCGGCCTCGCGCAGCAGGGCCTGCGCCCACTCGCGCTGGACTTCGGTGGTCGCGACGGCGAGAGGGGGCCGCTCCAGCCACTCCTCCACGTGGACCAGGGCCAGGGGCACCCCCCGGAGGTCTGCTTCGTGCGCGGCCCATCGGGCCGCCGCGACGCTTTCGCGCGAGCCGTCGAGGCCGGCGGTCACAAGGTTGGCCATGGTGCCCATCTCCCTTAGTTGACGTGTGAGTTCCAGACTCCGCCCCGGCCACCGCTACCAAGAGGGGACCGAGGGGACCGTTGTGGAGCCGACCGGCCCTTACCGGGTGACGTCCGGGATGCCCGGCGGCTCTGCACCGCCCAGGTCGAGTCGGAAGGGCGGGTACTCGTCCGTCATGAGTGCGGCGTAGGCGATGACGCGCAGCACCCAGCGGTTGAGGCCGACGACCAGGTCGAACAGCACGATGTAGTGCGGGACCGCCAGGATCCATTTGACCAGCCAACGCCAGCGGGAGAGTCGGGGGTCCAGCTCCGCTGTCACCTTGGTGCTCAGGTCCTTCACGGGTCCTCCTCGGAGAGCGGGCGTGCAGGTCCCCGGCAGGCCCGCCGGGCATGGTGCGGTACCGGTGCGGCTTTGGGGGGTGGTCAGTCGTGGGCGAGTACGGCGACCGGTGCGGCCGTGTGGTGGAGGACGGCGTGGGCGATCGGGCCGAGGTGCGTGCCCATGGGCGAGCGGCGGATGCGGCGCCCGATGACGACGAGGTCCGCGCCCGTGGTGGCCTGGACCAGCTCCCGTCCCGCCGATCCGATGAAGGTCTTCTCCTCGAGCCGCACGTCCGGGAACTTCAGTCGCCAAGGCATGAGCATGTCGTCGAGCATCTGGGCGACGGTGCGGTCGACTTCGCGTGCGACCGAGGGATTGAGGACGGGCGAGTAGCCGGACGCGGGAGGGAGCTTCCAGCCGTGCACCGCCCGCAACGCGCAGTCGCGGCGCGAGGCTTCCTCGAAGGCGAAGGCCAGGACCCTGTCGCAGGCCTGGTGGATGTCGACGCCCACGACGATCTCGCCGTAGGGGGTGCGGGCCGCGTTCTCCCCGCCGTCCTCCTCCGCCCGTACGAGGACGACGGGTGTCTCGGTGGCGGTGAGGGTGGACAGGCTCACGGAGCCGACGACGAAGCCCACAACGCTGCCCAGCCCGCGGGAGCCGAGGACCAGCAGGCCGGCGTTCTCGGCCTCCGCCGCCAGAGCCGTGGAAGGCCTTCCCGACAGGCGACGCGTGGAGATCTCCAGGCGGGGGTACGCCTGCTTCAGCTCGTCGGTGGCGGAGGCCAGGACCTCGTCGGCCCAGCGGTCGCGCGTCCCGGGATCCAGCTCGGGTATCAGCGTGCCGGAGGACCAGTCCTCGGCGTGGACGATCCGCAGGGGGGCCTGGCGGAGCGTGGCCTCGCGGGCTGCCCAGCGGGCTGCGGCCAGGCTCTGGGGGGTGCCGTCGACGCCGACGGTTACGTGGTGGTTCATGACGGTGGCCTCCTCAGGCTGCGCGGAGTGTTCCGCGGTCACCAGGTGATGGGTTGCGCTCCGCGCTCCGGTGGGATCAGACGGGAGTCGTCCATGCGGGAGGTGAGCTCGTCCATCACGGCGACGACACCGTCCAGTCGTGCGGTCAGGCGCAGGGCGAGGGGGATCTGGCTCTGCCGTTCCAGCCGGCCCGCGAGGGTCACGACACCATCCAGGACATGGATGTCCACCGCCCCGGTGGGCGCCCCGACGCTGTCCGACAGCACGTCCTCGCTCACGTGCCGCCGTATCTCGGCATCGGGGCGGAGGAAGACGCGCAGGAGGTCACGCCGGGTGACGATGCCGGCGAGGCGTTCTTCCTCGTCGGTGACCGGAAGGCGTTGCAGGCCCAGGCGCGTCATGAGCTGCCCGGCCTCCGAGACGCTCTCCTGCGCGCGGATGGTGACAGCGGGAGCCGACATGATGTCCGCGGCCGTCAGGGCCTTGCGGGCGAGCAGGGCGCTCTCGGAGACGACGCCGACCACCCGGTCGTCCTCGTCCACGACGGGCAGTCCGGTGATGTCGTGGTCGGCGAGGAGCTTGGCGATCTCCCGGAACGTCGTCGAACGGTCCACCGAGACGACATCTGCCGTCATCACCTCACCGACCTGGGTGTGCTTCACGACCGGACCTCCTGTACGTCGTCATGCAGGGGCGCAAAGGGCTGGTGTGCACCACCCGTACCAGCCACGATCCGCCCCGCCGGCATCCGTATCGAGGGCCGAACGGTCCTGTACGGGGGCCGACCGGGTCAGTCCACGGGGGCGTACGCCGATTCCGGGAGGCGGGGAGGGGTGCCGGGGAGGGACCAGTCGGCCCTTGCCCTGGCCCCTATGGCCCTCGCCGACCACGCGCCCGCGATGCCAGCGTGGGAGGGCAAGCACGATGGCCCTCGATCAGGAGAAACCATGGAAGGCATCACTGCCGGTCCGGAACTCGGGACGGTCATCGTCGGTGTCGACGGGTCGGACCCCGCACGCGGGGCAGTCCTGTGGGCCGCGGCCGAGGTCGCACGGCGGGGGAGCACCCTGCACATCGTCCACGCCGCCGATACGGACAGCAGAGCCGTCTACGCATCGGTGGAAACCCTTGAAGGGGTCCGAGCAGCGGGCCGCGAACTACTCGACGACACCGCGGCGGCCGTAGTGGCACTCCATCCCGATCTGCCCGTCACCACGGAGTTCAGCCGCAGCGCACCCGTACCCAGCCTCCACCGGGCCGCCGGCGCCCACGGCACGATCGTCGTCGGCAACCGCGGTCTCGGCGGGTTCACCTCGCTGATGCTCGGCTCCGTCGGACTCAAGGCCGCCGCGAGTGCCACCACCCCCTTGGCCGTGGTGCGGGGTACGGACCCGCGTGTCGAGACGGGCAGCGTGCTGGCCGGTGTCCACGACGAACACGACCTCGACTGCGCCCGGTACGCGGCGCGCGAAGCCGGGCTGCGCAAGGCGTCGCTGCGGCTGCTGCACGTATGGAACCTGCTGCACTCCGTCGGCAACGTCGTGAGCATGCTCGACGACGTCGAGGAGATCAGCGGCCGGCACGCGGAGCGCCTGACGGCCGTGGCCGCCCTGATCCGAGAGGAGTTCCCGGATCTGACCGTGCACGCCGACCTGGAGAAGAGCTTCTCGGTGGCCGGTGTACTGGCCGAGGCCTCGCAGGACGCGGACCTGCTGGTCGTCGGCGGGCGACGCTCGCCGGGCTACATCGGCCGCACGCTCGGGCACGTGGCCCACAGCCTCCTGCACCATGCGCGGTGCCCCGTGCTGCTCATCCCGCGGCACGCCAACGACCAGGGGAACGAGTCGTGATGGAGAACATGACAGGCCGTGAGATCGTCGTCGGCATCGACCCGGTCAGGGACTGGCACATGGCCTTGGCCTGGGCCGCCGACGAGGCGCACCGCCGGGCGCTCGGCCTGGGGCTCGCACTGGTGGTGCCACCGCAGCACAACACCCAGCACGCCGACGGGAGCACGCACCGCATCGACCTGCGCCGGACCGGAGCGGAAACCCTCGAAGCGGCCGCAGTGTGGACGCGCTCGCGTCACCCGGATCTCGAACTGTCCACCCACCTGCTCGACGGGCTTCCGGCACCCGTTCTCGGCCGGCTTTCCCTGAAGGCTCCCGTGCTGGTGCTCGGCTCGCGACACCTCAGCCGCACCGAGGAGTTCCTCAGTGCAGGTTCGCTGGTGGTGCCCGTCGTCGCGCAGGCGCACTGTCCGGTCGTGGTCGTCGGCGATGCCGAGCACGTCAGTCAACTGTCGCCGTACATGGTCGTCGCGGTCGACGGCAGCGATTCGTCGAAGGCGGCGCTGGCCGTGGCCTTCGAGGAAGCGGGCGTACGCGGATGCATGCTGCGGGCCATCTCGGTGTGGCACCAGCCCCTGCTCTCCTTCCAGGACCGCAACGACGGTATCCAGGCGCAGCGCCGCATGCTGTCCGAGACCGTCGCCGGCTGGTCGGAGAAGTACCCGGACGTCGCGCTCACCCACGAAGTGCTCGCAGGCCACCCGGTCGAGGAGCTCGCGAAGGCGGCCGAACACGCCCTGGCCCTGGTCCTGGGCCGCCGCGGAAACGGGGGCTACACCGGCATGCGCCTCGGCTCCGTCGTCCACGGCCTGCTGCACCGGGCACACTGTCCGGTCATCACGGTCCCCCTCGCGCAAGGGACCTGATGTCCGCGCCCGCGGCCAGCCAAGCACCCGCCACCCCACGGAAACCTCACGGGCTCACCGAACGCGAGGCCGGGCGCCGCCTCGTCGAGCACGGCCGCAACGAAATCGCCGCCCAGCCGGCCACACCCCTCTACGCGCGGGTCCTGGCGCAGCTCCGAGACCCCCTGGTCATGGTCCTGATCGGCGCGGTCCTGCTCACGATCGCCATCGGCGACCACGCCGACTCCGTCGTCATCGGCCTGGTGATCCTCTTCAACACCACCGTCGGCGTGACCCAGGAGATCCGCGCCGACAACGCGGTGGCCGCCCTCTCGGCCATGTCGGCCCCGGCAGCACGCGTACTGAGGGAGGGCACACCGCGCGAAGTCCCGGCCACCGACGTCGTACCCGGTGACGTGCTCCTCCTCGGAGAGGGCGACATCGTCGCCGCCGACGCCGAACTCACCGAGGCATCGGCCCTCCTCGTCGACGAGTCCATGCTCACCGGCGAGTCCGTCGCGGTGGACAAGGATCCGGGTACGACGCTGAGCGCCGGAACGGTCGTCGTACGGGGGAGAGGCGTGGCCACGGTGGCGGCGACCGGCGCGGCCAGCGCACTAGGCCGTATCGCCGCCCTCCTCGAAGGCGGGCGGGAGCCGACCCCGCTGCAGCACCGCCTCGCCTCCCTTGGACGGATCCTGGCGGTCGCCACACTCGGACTCTGCCTGGTCGTCTTCGCGCTCGGCCTCCTGCAAGGCCTGCCCGTCGGGATCATGGCGGTGACCGCCATCAGCCTGGCGGTCGCCGCGGTACCGGAATCGCTGCCGGCGGTCGTCACCCTCGCTCTCGCCCTCGGCGCCCGCCGGATGGCCACGCGGCACGCGCTCGTACGCCGCCTTCCCGCCGTGGAGACGCTCGGCTCCGTCTCGGTCCTCGCCACGGATAAGACCGGCACCCTCACGGAAGGCCGCATGGTGGTCCAGCAGGTCTGGATGCCCCATGCCACGGCCGACCTCTCCGGCGTCGGCTACGAGCCGGTAGGGGACGTCCTGATCGCCGGCCGACGCCCGACGGCGGCGGAAATGGATCCGCTACGCGAACTGCTGACCACGGCGGCGCTCTGCAACGACGCCTCGATCCGACCGCCGACGGGACCCGCCCCGCCCGACGACCGCTGGACCCCCATGGGCGATCCCACCGAAGCGGCCCTCCTGACGGCTGCGGCCAAAGCGGGCTGCGCCGATCAGGCCGACCTCCACGAAAGCCACCCGCGCGCTGACGAAGCCCCCTTCGACAGCCTGCGCAAACGCATGACCACCCTGCACACCACGCCCGAGGACCGGGTGCTCGTGTGCCTGAAGGGCGCGCCCGAAGCGATCCTCGACCCCGCCGTCCTCGCCGACCCCACGGACCTGCTCCACACAGCGGAACAGCAAGCCGCGCTGCTGGCTGCCCGCGGCTTCCGCGTCCTCGCCATCGCCTCAGGAACACGGGACGAGGTCCCCCACCACCCCGCCGACGCCGAGACCGGCCTCCACCTGCTCGGCCTGGTCGCCATCAGTGACCCGCCCAAAACGGAGGCCGCGGCCACCATCGCCGCCTGCCGGGCCGCGGGCATCACCCCCATCCTCATCACCGGCGACCACCCCGCCACCGCGCGCGCCGTGGCAACCGAGGTCGGCCTGCTGTCCGCCGACAGCTCGCACGAGAACGTGGTCACGGGTGCGGACCTCGCCGCGGGCCGGGTCGCGGACCTCACCACCGTCCGCGTGTTCGCCCGTACGAGTCCGCAGCAGAAGCTGGACATCGTGGAAGCCTGGCGCTCCCACGGCGCCGTCACCGCAATGACCGGCGACGGCGTCAACGACGGACCCGCCCTGCGCCAAGCCGACATCGGCGTCGCCATGGGCGCGCGCGGCACGGAGGTCGCTCGGCAGGCGGCCGACCTCGTGCTCACCAACGACGAACTGTCGACGGTCGTCGCGGCGGTCGAGGAAGGCCGTCGCGTCTACGACAACATCCGGCGCTTCCTCGTGTACGGCCTGGCCGGTGGAACGGCCGAGATCCTCGTCATGCTCGCCGGCCCCCTCATCGGCCTCCCCCTGCCCCTGCGAGCCGGACAGATCCTCTGGATCAACCTCCTCACCCACGGCCTCACCGGTGTCGCCATGGGCGCCGAACCCGTCTCACCGGGCGCCATGAACAGACCTCCCCGCCCGCCCGGACAGCACATCCTCGGCGCCGGCGCCTGGCAGCGACTCCTCCTGCTCGCCACCGTCGTCACCACCTCCTGCCTCGCAGCCGCCCTCACCGCACGCGCCTGGGGCCTGCCCTGGCAGAGCGTGCTCTTCCTCGCCCTGCTCGCCGGCCAGCTCGGAGTGGTACTGGGCCTGCGAGCCCGCCTGCTGACCAAGGAGAACCTCTTCCTCCCCCTGGCGGTCCTCGCCTCCGCACTCCTCGCGGCAGCCGCGCTCTACCTCCCCGCACTCCGCTCGATCCTGGAAACCGAACCGCTCAACCTGACCGGCATCGGACTGGCGGCGGCCACAGCCCTGACCGGCTTCCTCGCGGCCCGCTTCGTACGAACGGCGTTCCACGCGCAGCCAGGACGACGCCGCCCCCCCGCGGCTGAAGCGAATCGCTCGGGCTGGGGGTGTCCTGGCCGTGATCCTCGCCGCCATAACCATCCCGGCCCGTGCCCTGACCCTGCGTGCGCCCTGGCCTGGCGCAGCGTCGTCCGCTACCCGCCCTCAACAGGACCCCAGTTGGGCGAAGTCGACCTGTCCGCCTCCTGGTCGCTGCCTTCATCCTCTCCAGCTTCGCCATGTACGCGTCGTCGTGGGCCTCATCCCACTCCTCGCTTCTGTGTTGACGGATGCGCCCTCTGCGACCCGCGCCGCCAGGGACGACGACCAGCACCAGTTCGGCGGGATCGCCGTCAATGTCATCAGCGGCGACCCCGACGTGTACGGGCGGGTCTACCTGGACGCCTACGGCCGTGGCGTGTACGGCGACCCGTCCTGATGCTCCAGGCCCGTGGGCGGGCGGCGGTCCGTGCCGTCCACCCACGGGTTGGCGAAGCGGCACGGCCTCATCGTGCCGGGGTGAAGCCGCCCCAGACCGAGAGGGCGCCGCGGGGACCGCCGGCGTCGACGCGGTAGCCGTCGTGCTCTACCTTGCGTGCGCCGGCGGCGTGGTTGTACTGGCCGGCGAAGACGTGCTGTCCGGCCGGTACCGTGCGGCCCGGCTTGAGGATCCAGCGGTAGACCACTGCTCCGCCCTCGTTCTGCACGGTGACGGTGAAATCCTCGGCGGGCAGTGTCCGCCAGCTGCCGGTGCTCTGCACTGCGCCGGTCTGCGTGATGCGCAGTTCCACGGTGAGTGCGGTAAGCGGTTGGGTGGACTTGAGGGTGATGTTGCTCTGCGCCCAGAAGCTGTTGTTGTTCGTCGCCAAGGAGCCGGCCGACGACAGGGGCCCGTCCTGGACGTGCGCGGTGCCTGGCTGGGCCGAGCCCGTGGCGCCTGACGCCGAGGGGCTGGGGCCCGTCGGGGACGAACGGTCCGGCGTGGTCGGGCGGCCGGTAGCGGGCGCCGACGGTGTCGACGGTGTCGGCCGGGGAGTCCAGGAGGGCGCGGAGGGCGCGGAGGGCGCGGCGGGGGTTCCCGAGACATCCGGCCGAACCGGCGGGGACTTGACGATGGCGGCGACGGCGAAGCCGCCGACCGCCAGAGTGCCGGCCGCGGCCAGGGAAGCGAGCGCGATCCTGGGCCAGGGCCTCGCGCCCGAAGACTCGCGGTGGCGGACGGCGGCGCCGGACATGCCGCGTTCCACGCGTGCCAGGATCCGGGCACGGTCGGGCTGGTGGGCCTCGGCGGCCGCGCGCAGCCGCCCGGTGAGTTCCTCGTTCAACGGCTCCTCCTCCCCGCCAACAGTTCCCCGGCTGCTCCTGTGCTGCCCAGCATCCGTTCCAGCTCGGCCATCCCCTTCGAGGTCTGGCTCTTCACCGTACCGACCGATATTCCGAGCGCCAGAGCGGTGTCCTTCTCCGACAGGTCGAAGGCATGCCGCAGGACCACGCACGACCGCTTGCGGAACGGCAACCGGGCGAGAGCGGTCCGCACGTCCACCACGGCGGCCACGTCCGGACCGTGCAACGGCTCCGCACCGCGTGACCAGAACAGGGCGATCCGGCGGCGCTCGCGCACCGTGCTGCGGATCCGTGACCGTGCCAGGTTGGCGACCACGCCACGGGCATAGGCGAGTGGGTACTCGGCCCGGCGCAGCCGGTCCCAGCGCTGCCACAGTGCGATCAGGGCGTCCGCGGCCAGATCGTCGGCGCCGTCCGCCTCGCCCGTAAGGAGACGGGCGAACCGGGCGAGTTCGGCGTAGTGGCGTTCGAAGAAGTCGTGGAACTCCGCGGACGCGTCATCGAAGACCATGTCCGCTGCCCGTCCCCTTCGCAAATGTGTGCGCTAACATCCGGGCGGCAGCGTACCAGCGCCCGGTTTGACCAGGGCGCGCCGATGCGGCGTACCCGGCTCCGCCACCCCGCCGCGGTGAGGATTCAGTGCGCGGCGAACTGGACCCGGGTCGGTTGTGCGACGTTCGGCAGCAGCGTGGTCCCGTCGACCGTCAACTGCTCTCCGTAGATGTCGGTGATCCTTGTCGCGCCGCCGCACCCACCGCCGTCGGCGGAGAGGAAGTAGTTGTAGTCGGTACGGGGCAGTCTCCGCCAGCCCTTGCTGGTGCGTACCTCCAGCCGTGCGACCGGATTCCGGTGGTCGATCACCTGGATGCCGCACCAGTGGGCGCTGGACCCGGTCTTGTACCGGAGGGAGAGGGTGTCGGACGTGCGGGGGCTCACTAGGCTCCAGGTGATCGGGATACGGCCGACCTTGAGCTCGGCCAGTTTCGCGAAGGCCTGTTGGCTGAGGTCCAGTTGTCCGGGCGCGCAGGGCAGCGGGCATTCGTTGGTGATCCGGACCGTGATCGAAGCGCCGTTCGCGGCGCGTACGCGCACGTACGCGCCGCACGCCCTGGACGACTCGTAGTCGGTGGTGTTCATCGCCGCGATCATGAGGTCGTCGGTCGGGCCGAACAGGCAGGCGCCGTTGCCGTCGGCGGCGGCGTAGGCGGTGGCTACGCCCCTGTAGGTGGTATTCGGCTGGATGCGTCCTGCCGACGGTGCCGGGGCGGATGCCGCCGGTGGGGTTTCCTTCGCCGAAGGCGGTGGCGTCGCCGCGGCGGCCGTGCTCGGGGTTGCCGCGGCCTGCGAGCCGACCGCCGGGGGTGCTGGGCTCGTCGGGGCCGAGGACGTGGCTCCCGTTTGGGCGGCGGCGGGGGCGGCCACGTCGGCCGCAGCGTCGGCGTCGGCGTCGGCCCCGGCCATGGGGCCGGGGAGCATGGCTGTTGCCAGACAGAAGAGGACGCCCGCGGCGGTCAGTGTCACTGCCGTCCCCAGCATCAGCCTGTGTCTACGCCTGCGCTGCCGCGCGGCCTGCCGTGCAGTCTGCATGTCCGTCCGTTTCGAAGATTCGAGTCGAGGTGCACTGCCTGGTCGCCGCAGGACGCGAAAAGGTTGCCGACGGTGGGAAGCAGGCGCGCGGCGGGTCCTTCGGGGCGGCCGGACACAGGTGTCCAACCGCCCCGCGGAGGCACAGGCATGACGACCGGAGCGATCCTCCCCGAGCGGGCGCAAGGCACCGCGCCGGTGCTGCGGCAGCAGGTGCTGGTCCCCTACTCGGCCATCTCGGCGCTGGACTCCCATGTCGTGGGCTGGTCGCCGTACGACGGCACGGGCCGCACCTCGCCCACCACGGGCGACAGCGACGAGCCGCCGTACGAGTCGGGGGTGGCCGCACTCCGGGCGCGCCGGCGGGTGATTCAGGCCGCTCAGCTGATCCCGCCGCACCCGGGTCACGAGTACGACGTCTCCTTCCTCAAGCACGAGTTCTTCGAGCGGATCGTCGACGCGCGAGCGGAGCCGCGGGAGCGGAGCCGCGGGAGGCGCTCCCGGTAGGCGAGGCACTCCCTCCTCGTGCGGGCGGCGGCACGGAGGAGGGGCAGGGCAGGGCAGGGCAGGGCCGGGTCAGGCTCCGGCCTTGCGCTTGTTGTAGACGTCGAAGCCGACGGCCGCCAGCAGTACCAGGCCCTTGATCACCTGCTGGTAGTCGGTACCCACGCCGACCAGCGACATGCCGTTGTTCAGTACGCCCAGCACCAGACCGCCCGTGAGCGCGCCGATGACGGTTCCCACACCGCCGCTCGCGGAGGCGCCGCCGATGAAGGCGGCGGCGATCGCCTCCAGCTCGAAGTTGATGCCGGCCTGCGGCGTACCCGCGTTGAGTCGCGCGGCGAAGACCATCCCGGCCAGGGCCGCGAGGACGCCCATGTTCACGAAGGCCAGGAAGACGACCCGCTTGCTCTTCACCCCGGACAGCCTCGCCGCCGCCTCGTTTCCGCCGATGGCGTAGGTGTGGCGGCCGAGGATCGAGTTGCGCATCACGTATCCGAAGCCGACCAGCAGGACGCCGAGGATCAGCAGAACGATCGGCACCCCGTGGTAGCTGGCCAGCAGCAGCGTGAAGGCCACCACGGCCACGGTGATCGCGCCGAGCTTCACCAGGAACAGCCCGGCCGGGAGCGGTTCCAGCCCGTACGAGGCGGCCCGCCGCCGTCCGCGTACCTCCTGCAGGATCGCGACGGCCAGCACCACGAGGCCCAGCAGCAGGGTGAGGTTGTGGTAGTTGGTGTGGGGGCCGACCGCGGGGAGGAAGCCGCTGCTGATGTTCTGGAAGCCCTTGGGGAACGGCGCCACCGACTGGCCCTGCAGGAGGATCTGGGTCCCACCGCGGAACAGCAGCATGCCGGCCAGCGTGACGATGAACGAGGGGATCCCGAGATAGGCGATCCAGAAGCCCTGCCAGGCTCCGGCGAGAGCCCCGATCAGTAGCGCGGCCACCAGCGCCACGGGCCACGGCGCGTGGTGTTTGACCATCATCACCGCGGCGGCCGCCCCGACGAAGGCGGCGAGCGACCCGACCGACAGGTCGATGTGCCCGGCGATGATGACGATCATCATGCCGATGGCCAGGATGAGGATGTAGCCGTTCTGCTGGATCAGGTTGGTGATGTTGAGCGGCTGGAGCAGGATGCCGTCCGTCCAGAACTGGAACAGCAGCACGATCAGCGCCAGCGCGAGCAGCATCCCGTACTGGCGCAGGTTGCCGCGCAGCGCTCGGGCCAGTACGGCACCGGCTGACGGTCGTTGGCCGCGCAGCGGTGTGCGGGGCGTGGTGTCCGGGGTGGTCTTGGTCTGGGCCATGCCTCACACCTGCTTGTCGGGGTATGCCGCGCTCGTGGTCATGAGCCGCATGAGGGATTCCTGGGTGGCTTCCGCGCGGTTGGCCTCACCGGTGATCCGGCCTTCGGCCATGGTGTAGATCCGGTCGCACAGGCCCAGGAGTTCGGGGAGTTCGGAGGAGATGACGAGCACCGTCTTGCCCTGGTCGGCGAGTTCGGCGATGACGGCGTAGATCTCCGCCTTGGCACCGATGTCGATGCCCCGGGTGGGTTCGTCGAGTATCAGCACGTCCGGCTCGGCGAAGATCCATTTGCTGAGGACGACCTTCTGCTGGTTGCCGCCGCTGAGTTTGCCGGTCTCCGCGAACACCGAGGGGGCCTTGATGTTCATGGTCCGCCGGAACGATTCGGCGATCCGTGCCTCCTCGTGCCGGTCGACCCAGCCCCGCCGGGCGACCTTGCCGAGGGCGCTCAGCGAGATGTTCCGGCTGATGTCGTCGCCCAGGTTGAGGCCGAGCTGCTTGCGGTCCTCGGTCACGTACGCGATGCCGTGCCCGATCGCCTCCGGCACCGTCCGGGTGCGGATCTCCCGGCCGTCCAGCCGCACCCGGCCGCCGGTCCACCGCCCGTACGATCGACCGAAGACGCTCATGGCCAGTTCGGTGCGGCCGGCGCCCATGAGGCCGGCGATGCCGACGATCTCGCCTCGACGGACGTGGAGCGAGACGCCGTCGACCACCTTGCGCCGGTGGTCGATCGGGTGCTGGACGCTCCAGTCCTCGATCTCGAAGGCGACCTCGCCGATCTCGGGGGCGCGCTCGGGGTAGCGGTGTTCCAGGTCCCGGCCGACCATGCCGCGGATGATCCGCTCCTCGGAGATGCCCTCGGGGCCGATCGCGATGGTCTCGATGGTCCGTCCGTCGCGCAGGATGGTGACGGCATCGGCGACCCGGGCGATCTCGTTCAATTTGTGCGAGATGAGGACGCAGGAGATGCCCTGTGCCTTGAGTTCGAGGATCAGGTCGAGCAGCTTGCGGCTGTCCTCGTCGTTCAGGGCGGCCGTCGGCTCGTCCAGGATGAGCAGCTTCACCTTCTTGGCGAGCGCCTTGGCGATCTCGACCAACTGCTGTTTGCCCACGCCGAGATCGGCGATCCTGGTGTGCGGGCTCTCGTCGAGTCCGACCTGCCGGATCAGTGCGGCGGCGTGGGTCAGCGTCTTGTGCCAGCTGATGACGCCCCGGGTGGCGTGCTCGTTGCCGAGGAAGATGTTCTCGGCGATGGACAGGTAGGGCACCAGTGCGAGTTCCTGGTGGATGATCACGATGCCGCGCTGCTCGCTGGCCCGGATGTCCCGGAACCGGCAGGGCTCGCCCTCGAAGTAGATCTCGCCCTGGTAGCCGCCGTGGGGGTGGACCCCGCTGAGCACCTTCATCAGCGTGGACTTGCCGGCGCCGTTCTCGCCGCAGACGGCGTGCACCTCACCTGCGGCGACGGTCAGGTTGACCTCGGAGAGGGCCTTGACACCGGGAAAGGTCTTGCTGATCGACCGCATCTCGAGAACGGGTCGGGCCATGGTTGTGCATCCGTATCGTCGGGGCGGTGCGGCGCCGGGTGGTCCCGCGGGCGTCGCACCGCCGTTTCTTCGTCGCCGGACCCGTCGGTCGGGCTCCGTGGGCTACTTGAGCTGGTCCGCGGTGTACTGGCCGCTGTCCACCAGAACCTTCTGGTAGTTCTCCTTGTCGACGCTGACCGGCTGGAGCAGCTGCGCCGGTACGGTCTTGACGCCGTTGTTGTACTGGCCGGTGTCGTTGACCTCGGGCTTGCCGCCCGTCAGTAGCGCGTCGCCCATCTGGACTGCTGCCTTGGCCAGTTGGCGGGTGTCCTTGTAGACGGTCTGAGTCTGCTCGCCCGAGATGATCGACTTCACCGAGGCCAACTCGCCGTCCTGGCCCGTGACGACGGGAATGGGCTGGCCGGCGCCGTAGCCGACGCCCTTGAGCGAGGAGATGATGCCGATCGAGATGCCGTCGTACGGCGAGAGCACGGCGTCGACGCGTGCGGCGGTGTACGACTTGCTCAGCAGGTTGTCCATCCGGGACTGGGCGAGGCCGCCGTCCCAGCGCAGTGTGGCGATCTGATTGAAGGAGGTCTGGCCGCTCTGCACGACCAGCTTCTTGTCGTCGATGTACGGCTTCAGGACGCTCATCGCACCGTTGAAGAAGAAGGTGGCGTTGTTGTCGTCCGGTGAGCCGGCGAACAGCTCGATGTTGAACGGGCCCTTGCCGTCCTTGAGGCCGAGCTTCTCGACGATGTAACTGCCCTGGAGGACGCCGACCTTGTGGTTGTCGAAGGTCGCGTAGTAGTCGACGTTCTCGGTGCCGCGGATCAGCCGGTCGTAGGAGATGACGGGGACGTGGGCGTCGGCGGCCTTCTGCAGCACGTTGGTGAGCGAGGAACCGTCGATGGCGGCGATCACCAGCAGCTTGGCGCCCTTTGTGATCATGTTCTCCACCTGGGAGACCTGGTTCTCCACGACGTTGTCGCCGTACTGGAGATCGGTCTTGTAACCCTTGGCCTGGAACTCCTTGACCATGTTGTTGCCGTCATTGATCCAGCGCTCCGACGACTTGGTCGGCATCGCGATGCCGACGAGGCCGCCTTTGGCCTCCCCGCCACCCCCGCCCTCGCCTGCTCCGTTGGCGCTCTGGCCGCAGGCTGCCAGCGACAGTGTCAGGCCCAGGGTGACAAGGCCGGCTGAAAGCTTCCGCACAGTTCCTCCAGTGATGTTCCGCGACCGGCAAGGTGCGACCCGGTTGGGAGAAGCCGGAAGCGGTCGAGCGGGGCCGGCCGGGAGTCGTTTCCTCGCACTGTGTGAAGTCCGGGTTCGCGGCGGCTCCGGCCTGGCGATACCTGAGTGTTAACGCTCACAAGTGGTCCGTCAAGGGTCTGTTCGGATCGCTGTCGGGGCATACGTCCGGTGTGCGGGAGCGGATGCGCGCGGAAATTCCGGGGGCTGGACCACCGGCCGCCCGACCCCGCTGCCCGTGTTCTGGTCACCCGCAGCTTGCACACCCTCGGCGTGGTCGGCTTCGACTCGACCCCGCCGTTCGACCAGGGCCTGGAAGACGTCGACGTGATCGCGTACCGGATCTCCGCCGTCAGTGCGGCGGCCCGGCGCGCCAGTTCAGTGCCCCACGCCGCGGTCGGTTCCAGCAGCCGGCCGAGGGTCCCATGGCGTCGCGACTCGGTCGCTTGTAAAAGACGACGTCGGCTGCGGGAACAGTGTGACGACGAGCCGGCGGAGGGAATCGTGCCCGAGCTGTCCCGCCGCGTCATGAACGACGAGACAGAACTGCCCGGTCTCCTCCTCAACCACGGCCGGCCCCGTCTCATACCTCACAGGCCGGGCCGTCCACCAGGCGCCCACCACCTACCGGGGCGAGGACGAGACCGACGCCCGCGACGCCTTCATCATCGCGGGCCAAGCCCGCGTCCGCCGCGGCGTGAGCATGTTCCGGCCCGGCGACGACATTGCCCTCGACCTGCGGGTTCTCACTGCACGGCGTCTGGGCGTGGTCCACGACCGGAGCTGGCGGATCAACCGCCTGCGGGCCCAGCTCCTGGAGTTCTTCCCCGTACTGGAACGGGCCCTGGACCCAACGAAGAAGGGCCACCGCCATCTTGCTGACCGCCACCGGACCCCGGCTGCGATCCGCCGCATGGGTGTCAGGCGGCTGGAGGCATGGCTCCGTAACCGTAAGGTCGGCGGGGCGGCCGCGCTCGCAGCCCGGGCCGTGGAAGCTGCCCAGAACCAGATGAGCGCCCTGCGAGGCGAAGAGCTGGGCACCGAGCTCGTCGCCCGCTCGGTAGCCGCCCACGGCGACGGAGTGGCCGAACTCGACGGCCGAATCGAAACCCGGTTCCGCCGGCAACAGGACGCCGAGGTCATCCTCGCGATGCCCGGCATGGGACGCACTCTTGGAGCGGAGTTCGTCGCCGCGACCGGCGGTGAACTCACCGCCTTCGCCGGCCCCGACCGCCTGACCGCGTTTGCCCGCCTGGCACCCGTCCCCTGGGACTCCGGGACGGTCAGCGGGAACCTGCGCGGACGCCGCCACCACCGCGGCCTCCAGCGGGGCCTCTACCTCTCCGCGCAGGTCAGCGTATTCTTCTGCCCGGTCTCCTAGGGCCTGTCGTCAAACTCCCGTCG